>JBLIOI010000063.1:0-27047 GCA_047639675.1 Planctomycetota bacterium
CTCAATGAGCTGAACACGTTCCTCGGCAATCGGAACGAGAAGACTTGGGTCTTCGCAGGCATCGAGGTGTCGTCACGCCTGTGGCCCGCTACGCTCGTCGGTGCACGCACCTGGAACAACACCAAGTCCTTCATCAGAAGCATTACCGATAGCAGCGAATGGTCACCCTTCCCCTTGATCACGAGCGATGGCATGAAGTTCTACGGGAGTGCCATCCAGCTCAACTTCGGCGTTGGTTGCGTGCACGCTCAGGTGATCAAGAAGATCAAGCAGAACCGCGTGGTGAAGGTAGGCACGAAGCTGGTCATCGGTTCCGAATGGCGTCTCGAAGATGCACTGGAAGAGTCCGAGGATTCGACCAAATTGAACACGGCGTTTATCGAGCGGCTGAACCTGACCATCCGCCAAGGCTCGGCGTACCTGAACCGGCGATCACCATGTCACGCCCGCAAGAAACGAACACTTGACGACCACCTTGAGCTGCTTCGCTTTCACTACAACTTCTGCCGCCCTCACAGCTCACTGAAATTCGGAAGGGTCGTGCGAACCCCTGCAATGCAGGCGGGTTTGGTGTCCAGGAAGCTGACCTTCAGGGACATCTTCGTGGCCAAAATCGCCCCGCCCTGCTTTGTCCTTGTGCGATCTGTGCGTTCGGGGTATCACAGATCGATGGAGATCGGAAAATACGCCGCGTAGTAACAGCGGATGAAGCAAGCACCCGCACGCCATCTAAGCTCTATGGAATCCACTTCGTTTATTGCATCTCTTCTGAGGGCCAGTGCCGGCGGCTTCGCTGCGTTGGCGGTTAACAGAACCCTGGAGCGCTCCGGAGAGGCCGGGGAGTTAGACGGGAGCTTCGATGCCTGGCGAGCGCAGTTTCAAGACTTGGTGCTGGAACTTGCGTCGGCTGTCGCCGACGGCTCTCAAGGGCAGTTTGCTTCCAAGGTTGGCTGGGTTCGCGATGCACTCATGTCGCGGGGCTTGCAAATCGATTTCTTGCGTTCCGGATTGGAAGAGTTAGGTGCGGTCTTAGAGGAGTCTCTTCCGGACAATACTTGGCCACCGCTTTCTGGGTTTATGGCTGCGGCGAGTCAAGAGCTCGATCGGACATCTTCGCCGGACGATGTGCGCGGTGCTGACCACGAACCGCTTGGCGAAATTGCCTCCGCCTACCTCGCTCATATACTAGAAGGGGATGGGGCGGGTGCGATTGATTTGGTTGTCAGTGCGATTCAAGACAATCAATTGTCGGTCCCAGATGCCCTTGAGGAAGTCCTGACCCCAGTCTTGCGCGAGGTTGGGCATCTTTGGCATGAGGGAGTGCTGAATGTCGCCGAGGAACATTTTGCGAGCCAAACTGCGGGTCGTAACCTCGAGTTGATCGTGCAGATGGCTCCCAAGCCTCCTGCCTTTGGACGAACGGTTGTGCTTACCATGGTCGAGGGAGACGCCCATGATATCGGTCTCCGTATTGTCGCGGCGTTCTTCGAACTCGACGGCTGGCGGACGATTTGCCTAGGTGCCAACACCCCGGCCATCGACTTGGCTCTTAGCGCCCAGAGCTTTGATGCGGACCTAGTCGTGATTGGAGCTACCCTCAATACCCAGAGGGCAGACGTGGTGCGCGCGCTTGAAGTGCTAAAGAAAGCACGCCCCGATCAGAAGATCCTGATCGGTGGCAATGCATTTTCCGAGCTCGAGGGACGGGCCGATGAATTTGGAGCGAGCGTCTGCGCGCTTGTTCCTAGAGACGCAGTTCGTTTGGGCCGCGGGCTCTTCCGAGCGTAGCTCTAAAGACTCCGCAAGCGTAGTCTGAAGCTTCGGCAAGCGAAGCCTCAAGGCTCTGTCAGAGTGCAGCAGTGAGAACCAGGCGTTCGCGCTCGGAAACCACAACTCCGCCCGAAACCTCGATGGTTACGGCGAAGAGAGCTGTCTCGTTGACGGCCAGCTTTGCATCGATTGGAACGACGACTTCGCCAGTGGAGAGGACGTCGAAGACGCCACCATCAACGGGCTTCTCCTCCCAGTTCGCTCGAGTCGGGTCGAAGATCCAGAGTTGGTATTGGCTCTGCTCTGGATCGTTCGGAGCCAAACTGCGGAAGCGCATGTAACCCTCCTGAAAGGATGAACTCCATACGACATCTCCGCCGGCGCCCGCCGCGGATGGATCCTCCGAAGCTGTCCAGTCGAGGCGAACGAGATCTCCAGCGCTCGCGATCAATTCTGCGCGGAGAGCAATGGCGTCGCTTTCGCTTGCCTGTCTAGGCAGGAAGAAGATCAGAGCGAGTCCCGCTGCGACTAGCCAGCCCACCAGCGCCAGTCCACGATAGGGGGGAGCGGTGACTCTGGCGTGCTTTAGCTCAGGCGAATGGCCCCCATTCTCCACTTGCATGCGGCCCTCGCGCTCGAGGCGTCTGAGGAACTCGGCCGGTGGAGCTTCGACTTCTACCAAGCCGCTCAGGTGGATTGCAGCCATCGTGTTCTCGAAATCCCTCAGATCCGAGTCTTTGGCTAGGCTCTTGAGGAGTGTCTCATCTCGGGTGCCTAGACCTACCGAATAGCGATCGATAGCTAGGTCGAGTGTGCGCTCCTCCCAGTCTGCGAAGTGGCGGGTCATTCGACCCTCCCTTGCGCGGAACGCAGCTTTTGAGCGACTTCGTCGAGGCCACGGCGGATGTGGCTCTTCACGGTGCCGAGCGGGATTCCAGTTGCTGTCGCGACCTCCTTGTGAGTGAGGCCATCGGAGACTGACATCATGATCACTCGCCTCTGATCAGGCTTTAGCTCCGCTAGTGCTTCGTGTGCCAAGCGTGCTTCGTCTCCGTGGTCGACGCGCGCCAGCTCTGTGTCTTCCTGCGGGATATCTGTGCCTTCGATTGCAGCGATTTCGGGTGATCGGCCCAGTCGGCGGCGACGATCTATCACTCGTCTGCGGGCGATGGTCGCGATGAAGGTTGCCTCCGAGGCTTTCTCGGGATCGTATCTGGAGGCGCTCTTCCATACGTCGATGAAGATCTCCTGCACGAGGTCTTCGATGGTGGAGTAATCCTTCCACGCCTTACTGACCACCGACCAAACCAGCGATCCATAACGTTCCAGACAAGCGTTCACAGCATCCGCATCGCCGCGCGCAATACGAACTAGCAGCGCATCTTCCCTGGGTGTCGGATCGATCATGGAAAAGAGTGAGACCCGCTCGATTCGAGGGCCTGGGGACATGGATCGACGACAACTATTGCTTTTCGGCACTGCAAAAGCAAACCCAAGTGGGAGCATCGGTAATTCCATGGCGTAAAGTTGGGGGCAGGGCATGGCGGTTCACTTCCCGTCGAGAGTGACCAGCGACTTCCGATTGCGGTCGAAGTTCTGTTTGCCTGCTGCCGGCGCGTACGCCCAGGCCTCCTCCTGCGCGATCCCTCGCGACACAAGGACTTGATTCTCTGCTGAGTCAGCCTGGGCTAGTCGATGCACCTCTGTCGCGCAGGGCGAGGCCTGGTCGCCCAGTGCGATCTGATAGGTGCGTCCTTCGGAGCACGAATGGGTCGCAGGCATAGACTGAAAGTCCAAGAGCGCGTGGGTGGGCCAATGTGGCTTTTGGATTTTCTTCATGCTGGTTTGCGGGGCGGATACTTGATCCTGCTAAATTGCATTCGCAGCCGGTCGATTTCGGATGCATGGATAAAAAGAAAGGGCGCGGGAAACCCGCGCCCTCACATAAGAATCTGAATTGTCCGCCGACTACTCGGGAAGCAGGACTGAGTCGATGATGTGGATTACACCGTTAGTGGATTCGATGTCAGCGGTCACGATGCGCGCTCCGTTGACAAAAACGTTTGAATCGACTGTGCGTGTCTTGACACTCTGACCGTAGACCGTCTTTAGTTCGGTGCCGGCGGCTACGCTCTCCGAATAAATTCGTCCGGGGACGACGTGGAATTTGAGGATTGCAGCGAGCTTCTCGCGGTTCTTCGGGAGGAGCAGTTCCTCAACTGTACCCTTCGGAAGAGAAGCAAAAGCCTCGTCCGTGGGCGCGAAGACAGTGAAGGGGCCCTTGCCTTGAAGCGTCTCGACGAGTTGTGCTGCCGTAAGCGCGGCGGCTAGAGTCTTGAAGGAACCAGCGTCGATCGCTGTTTCCACGATGTTCATCGTGCTGGGGAGGATGATGGAGTCAATCACGTGGATCACACCGTTGGAGCAGGTGATGTCTGTCTTGATGACCTTGGCTCCGTCAACCATGACGCCTGCGTCGTTCACTTTAATATCGACGCGTTGGCCGTTCAGTGTCGGGGCGTTCTTGCTCTGCAAGACTACCTTGGCGGGTAGGTTGCCAGGGAGCACGTGATAGGTGAGGATCGCTTGCAGTAGGCCCTTGTTTTCGGGCTTCAGGAGATTGGCCAATTGTTCAGCCGGCAGCTTCGCGAAGGCTTCATTGGTCGGAGCAAGCACGGTGAACGGGCCTTCGCCACTCAACGCTCCGACTAGGTCTGCGGCCTTCAGGGCCGTGACCAGGGTCGAGAACGAATCGTTTGCGAGTGCCGTTTCCACAATGCTCTTGTGTTCGTGGGTCGATGCGCTTGCCTGGCTAGAGGAGCAGGTGTCGCCGACAGGGCCAGAGAGTACGAGGGCGGAGAGGAGTGCAGTGGAAAGGAGCATGTTGTTGCTTGGTGGTTGGTTGGTGACTCGGTTCAGGTGTTCTGAAAGCCTTTTCGCTACTCCCTCGGGGATGGATGCAAGTGAGCCGAAAATCTCCACACGGTGAGCGCGGCTGAGCTCGCGTCCTTAAATAAGAGGCGAGAATACGAATCCAAAAAGGATGCCCGAGCGAAATTGATTCCAGCACCAGGCCCTTTGAGTGATGTAATCCATATGAATTTAGTAGCTGAAAAACAAAGTCAGAGCACCGCAGGTACATGTAACGTTCTCGTCAGTGGCTCAAGCGGTCTCGTAGGACGAGCCCTCTTGGAGCGCTTGGCCCAGCGCGGCCAGCAAACGAAGAGGCTGGTGCGCTCGAATCCTTCTCCAAATGAAGTCCTTTGGGACCCGATTCGGGGAGAGATTGATGAGCGATCGATCGCTACCCAAGCCGTGGTCCACTTGGCCGGCGAAAACATCGCAGACGGTCGCTGGACGAAATCCAAAATGGAAGCCATTCGGGCTAGTCGAGTCCGCGGAACGAGGCTCTTAGCGGAAAGCCTCGCGCGCCTCGAGAACCCTCCCTCCGTGCTCGTCTCGGCATCGGCCATCGGCTTCTATGGAGACGGTGGTGACGAGCTTCTGACTGAAGAGTCCAGTGTGGGGAAGGGGTTCCTTCCCGAGGTTTGCCAGGAGTGGGAGGATGCTTGTGATGCGGCCCGAAACGCCGGCATCCGCGTCGTGAACTTAAGGATTGGTGTCGTGCTGGCTCGCGGAGGCGGCGCACTGAGCAAGATGCTGCTGCCTTTCAAGCTGGGGTTCGGCGGCCGCATTGGAAACGGAAAACAGTACATGAGCTGGGTTCTGTTGGACGATCTTGTCTCCATCATTTGCGAGGCGATCGATAACGAGAGTCTCTCCGGGCCAATCAACGCCACTGCGCCCAATCCGGTGAGCAACATGCAATTCACCAAGACTCTTGGGAAGGTCCTCCGCAGGCCAACAATCGCACCACTGCCGGGCTTTGTCGCTCGAGCCGTTCTAGGACGAATGGCGGACGATCTACTCTTGGCGAGCCTTCGCGTCCATCCCACGAAACTTCTGGATGCCGGTTTTAAATTTTGCCAGCCAGAGCTTGAAGGCGCACTTCGTGGAGTCTTATCACCGTCGCAATGAAGCTCGCGGCAATCTTCTCACTTGAGCGCGAGCAGACGGTTAGACGTAGTCTAAAAGAAGTCTTCGGGTTCTTTTCTGATCCAAGAAATCTAGAGGCCCTGACCCCATCTTGGTTGAGTTTCCGTGTCCTGGAGAGCTCAAGTGCAGAGATAGAAGAGGGCACGACGATCGACTACAGCCTGCGCTTGCATGGGATTTCGATACGCTGGAAGAGTCGCATCTCCAGTTGGAATCCACCCTTCGAATTCGTAGACGAACAGGTGATCGGACCCTATCGATCGTGGGTTCATCGCCACTCCTTTAGCGAAACGGATCACGGCGTTCTAGTTCGAGATCGCGTCGACTACTCTGTCCTGGGAGGGGCCTTTATCAACAGACTCTTCGTTCGTAGAGATCTGGAACGTATATTCGACCAGCGCATGAAGAGCCTCAAGACGGCTCTGCCTGACGAATAGCGCTGGCCTTCAATCGGCGCGGACCCGTTTTTCACCTTACTTAGATAGAGCCTGCCCCTTGCGGGGAATTCTAGTAGACCGACCACAGCCTCATGAGCAATCCGATCCCTACCACACGGCTCCGCTTCTACTCGAGACGGAGTGTGTACCTATCGTTCGGCGTACTTGCAGTTGCTATTGCGCTCTTCATGAGCTCATGTCAGACCACAGTTCCGAATCGCGATCCTCTTGGAGATCGCTTTCCCGATGTCATGGGAGAGTCATTGGAGGGCAAAGCGGTTGCACTGCCTTTGGCTGAGCCTAGCGTCCTGCTTCTCGGCTATGTTCAGGACGCGCAATTCGATGCAGATCGATGGCTCGTTGGGTTGCTGCAGGTAACACCACCCGTGCAGATACTCGAGATTCCAACCGTGGCGGGCCTCTTTCCGCGCCTGATCTCGGACACGATTGACGGAGGGATGCGAAAAGGAATTCCGAGCGAAGACTGGAAATCCGTCGTCACCGTGTACGGATCTGACGCGAGCGATATCGTTGATCTAACGGGCAATGAGCTACCCCGGAATATCAGAGTCTTGCTGCTCGATTCCGAAGGAAAGGTGCGTTGGTTTCACGACCGCGGATTCTCCGCATCCAAATTGCTAGAACTTGGACAGGCCGCTAGCCAGTTGGCTTCCGATGAGTGATTCCAAATCGGTTGGTGGTTGGCGAAGTTGGCACGATGAGAACGAGCCGCTCAGGCTTGGAGTCTCCTCCTGCCTCTTGGGCGAGGAGGTGCGTTTCGATGGCGGACATAAGAGGAACCGCTTTGTCTCAGATGTGCTTGGCGCGTGGGTGGAATGGGTTCCCGTTTGCCCGGAGGTCGAGGTTGGCATGGGGATTCCCCGCCCCACGATTCACCTTGAAGGCAAAAAAGAAGCCCCTCGACTCCTGGCCCCTTCTACGGGCGAGGACTTCACTGAACCCATGAATAGCTACGCCGACAGGAAGCTTGGCGAACTCGACATACTTGGCTTGGATGGCTACGTACTCAAGAGCAAATCTCCTTCTTGTGGGATGGAGCGTATTTCGCTCTACAAAAACGGAATGAAGGGCGAGCGAAACGGAGTGGGGCTGTTCGCCGCGAAATTGATGGAACGCATGCCACAGCTTCCAATTGAAGAGGAAGGACGTCTGAACGACCCGCTCCTGCGAGAGAACTTCGTAGAGCGAATCCTCTGCCGAAGCCGTTGGCGGCAGGCGCTGCGGCTCGGTCTAACTCGGAAGCGTCTGGTCCATTTTCACACAGCCCACAAGTTGCTCCTTCGTGCCCATGACGAGACTGGATACCGCAACCTGGGCACCCTAGTTGGCTCTGCCGGCACTATCTCGGATGAAGAGCTCTTTGCACAGTACGAGCTGGTATTTCAGTCTTGTCTACGAACGAAGACGAGCGTGAAGAAGCACACGAACGTGCTTCAGCATGCGATGGGCTACCTAAAAGACGTACTCGGTTCAGCTGAGAAGCATGAGCTACTCAGTGCAATTGAAGACTATCGACTGGGACTACTTCCTCTGATCGTTCCGCTGACTTTGTTGCGCTTCAACGTGAACCGGCATGATATCGACTACTTGCAAGGTCAACTCTACTTCGACCCTCATCCCAAGGAGCTGATGCTTCGCAATCACGCTTGAGGTCGGGCAGAACAAGAATGAACGCCCCTCAGAAAACACCGGACTCTCGCATTCGCTTGCTGTGGGATCTCCCTCCGCGCACCGATGGCGCTTATGTCCTTTACTGGATGACGGCCGCGAGAAGGACTCGGTATAACTTTGGCCTTGAGAGAGCGATCGAAGTTGCCATATCCATGGGCAAGCCACTGCTTGTTCTCGAGGCGCTGCGTGTTGGTTATCGGTGGGCGAGTGACAGGATTCACAAGTTCGTGATGGAGGGTATGGCCGCGAACCGTGAAACCTTTGAAGCGAACAATGTGAGCTACTACCCCTACGTTGAGCCCTTCGCCGGTGCGGGCAAGGGGCTGCTTCATGCTCTTGCTGAGTCGGCGTGTGTTGTCGTTACGGATGATTCTCCAGCGTTCTTTCTACCGGCCATGCTCACGGGCGCTCGACTGGATGTGCCCGTGCGTTTCGAAGCAGTCGACTCGAATGGACTGCTACCTTTACGGGCCACCGACCGTTGCTTCTCGCGCGCCTATGACTTCCGCCGCTTTCTGCAGCGCGAACTAAGCCCGCATCTCTTGCTATGTCCGCAAGGGAGCCCCTTTCCGCGCGAAGGACTCGCACGACTCAAGGAGGTGCCGAACGATGTTTCTCGCAAATGGCCTCAGGCGGAGCCCGAGTCGCTGCAGGATCCGACTCGCATCCTAAGTGAACTTCCCATAGACCACTCGGTTGCTCCCGCTCCTCTCGACGGGGGAGAGAAGGCCGGAGAGCTTGTCCTTCGGCACTTCCTTGAACAGCGACTAGATATCTATGGAGAAGGCCGGAATCGCTTGGAGGCCGAGAATACGAGCGGGATCTCGGCCTACTTGCACTTCGGCCATATCTCTCCTCACGAAGTCTTTGCAGGCATCGCGGCGAAGGAGAACTGGTCTCAGGATCAGCTCGGAAGTACAGCGAATGGAAAACGAGAAGGCTGGTGGGGAATGGGTGCGTCGGCCGAAGCCTATCTCGACCAGTTGGTGACTTGGCGTGAACTCGGACTGAACGCGGCAACCCACCAGGTTGGCTACGATAAATTTGAGTCACTACCGAACTGGGCGCAGATCTCCCTCGAAACGCATGCGTGCGATGAGCGTCCCTTCGTGTACAGCCTCGAGGAATTCGAGCAATCAGCGACACACGACGAGATCTGGAACGCGGCGCAGGCTCAACTTCGCAGTCAAGGTGTGATCCACGGCTACCTTCGAATGCTCTGGGGCAAGAAAATCTTGCACTGGAGTTCTTGCCCGCGCGAGGCACACGAGATCGCCGTTGAGCTAAACAACAAGTATGCCCTCGATGGTCGCGATCCGAACTCACACAGCGGGATCCTATGGACCTTTGGGAAGTTCGACAGGGCCTGGGGACCAGAACGACCGGTCTTTGGGAAGGTGCGCTACATGACGAGTGAAAACACGCGCCGCAAGTTGAAGGTTGGCGAATACCTAAAGCGCTGGAACTGATCCTGGGCTCATAAACTTGGCTCTCATGGCCGCGGACATCATCGGGCGCCCAATGACTCCTTTCGCCCGATGATTGGGTGGCAAGCTCACCTGCCCATGCTTACTTGCGACCCAGGACGCGCACAGAGTGCAGCAGCGTGGGGGAGTTTCGCGGGGCACCATTGGGCTCCGGGCGATTTCGATAAAGCCGCTCTGAATTACGCTTGAGATTTCCTAATGAGGAACGCAATGCTTCCTGACGGTCATCGGATCCATCCGGAACTCCGTCTAGGTCGAATCCAAAGTGGCGAACGAGAAGGAATGCAACCCATTCACCGTCCGTTGTTGTCACCGGTAGAAAGACATCGCGACCCGCCATCCAGTAAAAGTCATTGCTGGTTGAATAGATGTCCGTGTAGAGGACACCAGACTCATCGAAGCGGTTGAGGATCCTGAGGAGAGTCGAATAGGTCGTGAAGGGAAAGGGCAGGTCACAGCGAAAACGGAGCGAAAGCGTGGAGAATGGACGACTGTCTGAGTCGGAGCCAACGAAGTAGCTACCGTCGACAGGGTAGATCTCCTCGTAATCCATGCCTACGTTGTCGGGGTAGGCTCTGTAGTCGTTTTCTATAGACTTGACGTTTGCGAGATCTGCGCGCAGGAGGATTGCCGCTTGCTCCATGAGTGGACGTACGTCCACTTCGGACCATGGCCCTTTTTTCTCACGTTCCATGTTCCAGGAGCTCCCCAGTAGGAGTCCATCGTGTGCGTGTGATTTTGATGGCTTCCACTCTTCTGAGTGAAGGCGTTCATCAAAGATCAGCTTTCCTAGGTCGTTTTCAAAGTCCGCGCTCAGTACAGGCGCAAGCAGATCAAGCCAATCTTGCCTTGCTTGGTGGTTGAGATCGTTAGCAGCCGCTACCAGGTCACCGAAACATCTGTATCGATTCCCGTCGGGAGCCAGGATGTCAAAACGTAGAGCGATCAAGCTGCGCATCTCCGCCAGTAGGTTTGGACCTGGCACGGTGCGTGGCTCGGGCAGGATCCACTTGCGGTCAAACACGTTGGGAGAGAGCTTCTCCCAAGAGAGTTTTTTTGCTTTCACTTCGAATTCAACAGGGTCAGTGTCGCCGACTGGCGTGCTGAATTCAGTAGGGAGAGTTGGAGTCAGGGAAGAGGAAAGTACTAGGGTCGAAATCCAGGCGATCATCTTGTGCTCCTTTGTTTATCTAGAAAGCTGGAGAGGATTTGGACAACTTCTTCCGGCCGCTCTTCATGGGGGTAGTGTCCCGCGTTGGGCAGGGATACAAGTTCGGCGAGTGGTATGGCGTCGGCAAAGCCTTGACCGTAGTATTCGATTGGGTAAGCGACGTCTTCAGCACCCCAGAGGATCAGGGTAGTCACCAGTATGTTCGAAAGTTCAGCCTCACGCCCTCCATTCTCATCGCGCACCAGATCGACCATCGCCTTCCAATTGTGAGCGTTCTCACAGACCAGGAAGAATTCTTCGACGCGATCCGGAGGGACTTCGCGAAAGTGGGGAACCAACGCTGACTCAATGCGATCGCGTGAGTTGATTCGCCAGCCGATCTTGGCCAGGGAGTTCTCGCGCATGGCGACTTCCTCGGAGAGCCATTCGCCGTCTCGTCGACGGAGTCCAGAAGAATCGAACAACGCCAGGGTTTCGAACAGTTCAGGCTCGTTCAATGCAGCACGCCAGGCGAACTCTCCCCCGTACGAGGAGCCGACTAAGTGGACTCGATCGAGCTCCAGTGCCTGGATCGCAGCTGTCACAAAGCGGGCACAGCGCTCGAAGCTGTAGGGCGAGGCGTCTCCCGGCGCCATGCCGTGTCCGATGATCTCGATCGCGTAGACATCCCGAGTGTCGCTCAATCCGGCAAAGCCCTGGCTGCCATCGCCCGGAGGCTGGCCATAAATGAGTTCTGTCCAGGAGAACAGAGTCGAGGGGGTGCCGTGGACGAGAACGACCGGCACAGAGTCGCCCGAGGTCTGGGCGGGGGCATGGTGGTAGATCAGCTCCAGGTCTTGGGGCCCCTCTCCCAAGTCGGCCCTGAAGGCGACACGCTTCAGGTCTCCAAGAGCCGCGTTCTTTCCGAGGTCCCCTAATTGCTGCTCAAGCTCGTCCTTTGGGAGCGAACTACAGCTGACGGCAATAAATGCGGCGGTTGCGGCGAGTGAAAGGCCTATAAGGCCCCAAGGGCGGGCTTTTGGACGGACCAGCGTCCTGGAGCGATTGGCGTTGTCGATCATGTATAGGAATTCGGTGGGCGACTGAAATTGGATGCATCCACAAGGCATCTTCTGGCGAATCCTCAGTCGTGTTCAATGTAGCCCTACTTCCATTTATCGCCCTTGGCATCCTGGCCCTCGCCATGGTCTATGCCTGGAAGCGTCAACGCCGCACCCAGAATGCCGGGATCGTGGACCTGATTTGGGCCAGCAGCCTGGGGCTCATTGCCGTTGCCTATGCGGCCTTGGCAGACGGTTGGCTTCCACGACGAATCGTGGTGGCGCTGCTCGCTGGACTCTGGTCCGCCCGCCTGACATGGCACCTATTCCGGCGCGTGACGAGCGAACCAGAGGATGGTCGCTACGCGATTTTGCGCGAGCGCTGGGGAGTCGATTTCGAGAAATGGATCTTCTGGTTCTTCCAAGCCCAAGCCCTGCTCGCGGTTCTGCTCTCCCTGACTTACCTTTTCCTTTGCCACGCTATCGAGCCTGGTTGGCGCCCTCAAGATGCCGTAGCTCTTCTTCTCTGGCTTGTTTCGCTGTGCGGCGAGGGCTTGGCTGATAAGCAGCTCCATCGGTGGCGCAGCGATCCAGCGAATCGCGGGCACACTTGTCGCTCAGGCCTTTGGGCCTATTCACGTCACCCGAACTACTTCTTTGAGTGGATGCATTGGCTCGCCTACCCAGCACTTGGGTTCGGGCTGCCGTTCGGTTGGATCCTGTGGCTGACACCGGCACTGATGCTTTTTCTTGTGCTGAAAGTGACCGGCATTCCGCCAACCGAAGAGCAATCGTTGCGCTCCAGAGGCGACGACTACCGGGCCTACCAGCGCAGCACAAACGCCTTTTTTCCCGGGCCGCAAAGGAGCGGATCCCAAGAGTTATCGAGGACTTCATGAAGACTGCTTTGCAACTTGTCGAGAAGGGCTACGTCCCCAAACCCCTTTTGCGCAGAGGCATCCGTCGCCTCCTGGTGGAGCGACTGCGTGAGCAGCGCTCCATCTACGAACCCGACCACGACTCAGCCCTCGATGAGTGGATCAGACAGATGCGCTGCAGTGAGGTGGCCTTAGTTCCGGAAAAAGCCAATGAGCAGCACTACGAAGTGCCGCCGGCGTTCTTTGAGCATGTGCTCGGGCGCCAGCTCAAGTACAGCAGCGGATATTACCCCGAAGCTGAAACGAGCCTGGACGAAGCTGAGGAAGCCATGCTCGCCTTGACTGCGCAACGCGCGGGCTTGGTGGACGGGCAGGAGGTGCTCGAGCTGGGCTGTGGCTGGGGCTCGCTCTCGCTTTGGATGGCGGAGCATTTTCCTGGAAGTCGGATTCTTTCCATCTCTAATTCCGCGCCCCAACGCAAGCACATCCTCGCCCGTGCTGCTGAGCGCGGGCTGAGCAATCTCGAGGTCCTTACCTGCGATATGAATGACTTCGAAACTGACCGCAGATTCGACAGAGTCGTTTCGGTTGAGATGTTCGAGCACATGCGCAACTGGGAGGAGCTGCTCAGTAAGGTGAGTGGCTGGCTGCGGCCCGAGGCGCGTATCTTCCTTCACGTCTTCGCTCACCAGCGTTACGCCTATCCCTTTGAGGTGAAGGATGACTCCGACTGGATGAGCGAGCACTTCTTCACGGGCGGAATGATGCCTTGCCCCGAGCTGTTTGAGCGGATTGCAGTGCCGTTCAAAGTCGACCAAATCTGGACCGTACCCGGTACGCACTATGCACGAACGGCCGAGGACTGGCTGCGCAACATCGAGGCCTCTAGAGGTGAGGTCATGGAGCTCTTTGCGAAGACCTACGGCGCGCAGGAGGCAACCCGGTGGTATCACCGTTGGCGTCTCTTTTTCCTTTCCTGCGCCGAACTGTTTGCCTTCGACGACGGCCAGGAATGGATCGTCTCTCACGTCCTGCTACGGCCCACGGTTGGCCAAGGCTCATGAGCACCGGAGCTCGCGAAGTTTCGCTGAAGCGGGGGATCTGGAGGAGCCTCGTGCGTTGGCTGGACTCTTGGGCCGAGGATGGGCGCGACAAGATTCGTGATCCCAAAGAGATTGAATGGCTCCGGGTGATTCCATTCGTGCTTCTTCACCTTAGTTGCTTCTTCGTCTTGGCTGTGGGGTGGAGTTGGACCGCGGTAGTGGTGGCTGTCGCGGCCTATGCCGTGAGGATGTTCGCGATCACCGCGTTCTATCACCGCTATTTTTCACACCGTTCCTTTGAAACGTCGCGTGCGATGCAGTTTGTCTTCGCACTCGTGGGGTCAACTGCTGTTCAGCGCGGGCCGATCTGGTGGGCATCACATCACCGCGCACATCATCAGAACTCTGATAAAGAGAGTGATGTTCACTCTCCGGCCCGGAACGGTTTCTGGTGGAGCCACGTCGGATGGATCCTCTCCCGGGCAAACTTCCGACCGCGCTTTGATCTTGTTCGCGACCTAACGCGGTTCCCGGAGCTGCGTTTCCTGGACAGGTTCGACGTACTGGTACCGCTGATCTCTCTGGGGGTCTTTTACTGCATGGGTGAGGCTGCGGGGGCCCTGGGCTTCGCCACTAGTGGAGCACAACTTGTCGTATGGGGTTTCTGTATCTCGACCGTTGTGACTTATCACATTTCCTTCTCGATCAACTCGGTCGCACACCGTCTGGGTTCGCAGCGCTACGAAACCCAGGACGACAGCCGGAACAACCTACTCCTATCGATTCTGACTTTCGGTGAGGGTTGGCATAACAACCACCATCGGTACCCGGCTTCGGTGCGCCAAGGCTTTCGATGGTGGGAGATCGATATCTCCTACTACCTGTTGCGTTGCATGGGCGCGCTGGGCCTGGTCTGGCGATTGAACCCGGTACCAGAACGCATCTTGATAGAAGGTAAAGGCGAGTGAAGGTCTGTGTTATTGGAGCAGGGATCTCTGGTTTGGTCGCCGCGCGCAATCTGAACAGCAAGCACGACCTAACTGTCTTTGAGGCAAGCGAGTGGATTGGTGGTCACACCAATACCGTTGATGTGGAAACAGAAGCGGGCACGGAGGCCGTGGACACAGGCTTCATTGTGTTCAACGAGGCGACCTATCCGCACTTCTGCGCCCTGCTCAAAGAACTAGATGTCCCTTGGCAGGAGAGCGAGATGAGCTTCTCCATGCGCTGCGACGCAAGTGGCTTGGAATACAACGGGACCAATTTGAATGGACTCTTCGCCCAGCGTCTTAACCTCCTGAAACCTTCCTACTGGCGAATGCTGCGGGATATCGCTCGATTCTATCGAGAGGCTCCAGAGGTGCTTGAGCGACCGGATGATGGCACAACCTTGGGGGACTACCTCAAACGTGGAGGCTACTCGCGCCTCTTCATCGAGAAACACCTGATGCCCATGGGGGCCGCCGTCTGGTCTGCAACGGCCGAGACGATGCGAGAGTTCCCGCTGCGGTTTCTGGTGCAGTTCTTCCATAACCACGGATTCCTAAGAGTCGAGGGTCGTCCCCAGTGGCTGGTCGTGAAGGGCGGCTCGCGTGAATACGTTAATCGTTTGGTCGAGCCCTTCCGCGAACGCATTCACTTGCGTACGCCTGCAACCGAGGTGATTCGCACTAAGGGTGGAGTGCGTGTACGAACGGCTCGGGGCCACGATGAGTTGTTCGATCGCGTGGTGTTAGCGACGCACGCGGACACGAGTCTGCGATTGTTAGCGGACGCCACACCTCTCGAACGCGAGGTTCTGAGTCCTTTCAAATTTCAACGTAACGAGGTTGTGCTACATACGGATGCGCAACTCATGCCGCGTCGCCGGCGTGCATGGGCCAGCTGGAATTATCATGTGACCGATCCATTGTCTGATCTCCCGACGGTGACTTACTGGATGAACCGACTTCAGGGTTTGAAGTGTGACGAGCAGTACTTTGTGACGCTCAACCGAGCTCTGGACATTGATCCGTCTCGGGTTCTGCGTACCTTCAGCTATAGCCACCCAGTTTTTTCGGAACCAACGATCCAAGCTCAAGCCCGGCATGCTGAGATTGACGGAGTCGATCGGGTGCATTTCTGTGGAGCCTATTGGCGCAACGGATTTCATGAAGATGGGGTGCAAAGCGCGTTGACGACACTTGCGAACCTCCGCGAGGGGGCGCTGGCCTAATGCGTAGTGCTCTCTACTTTGGCCATGTCCATCACTCCAGGGTCGGACCACGGCCACACTCGTTCCGAAACGCAGTCCACTTTGTGTATCTGGACCTGGAGGAACGCAGAGAGGTCTTCCGTGGTCGTTGGTTCTGGTCGAATGAGCGGCGCAACCTGGTTACTTTTCGGAGAACTGACTATCTCGGGCAATCTGACGAGTCGCTACGTGAAGCCGTACTCGATCGTGTTGAGGAGAAACTCGGGCGCCGGCCCGAAGGGCACATCGGGATATTTACCCAGCTGCGAACATTTGGCTACAGCTTCAATCCCGTCAGCTTCTACTTCTGCCACGACGAACAAGGCGCCCTTGACGCCATTGTAGCGGAGATTACGAACACGCCTTGGAGTGAGCGACATGCATACGTGCTCGATACGAGTAAGGGCGATGGTGACAACGTCACCTTTAGGTTCGCCAAGGACTTTCATATTTCGCCGTTCTTCGATCTCGAGCAGATCTACGAGTGGCGATTCAGCAAGCCGGGTGTGCATCTGGAGGTCTCGATGACGAACTTCGAAGAGGGGCAGGAAGTCTTCAATGTAAGGCTGTCCTGCGAGCGTCGACCTATGACCGCTCGAAACCTTGCGGCTGTGCTTCTGCGCTACCCACTCCAGCCGCTTCGACTACACGTTGCTATCTACTGGCAAGCATTGCGTCTCTACCTCAAGCGCACCCCATTCTTCTTTCACCCGACGAAACGTCCATCTGCCAGCGAGGCGCCCCTCTCATGAAAACTGCCAGCGATTCATCCTCTTCGACAGTGGTCGGAGGTCCTTCGAAGGGACGTATGACCCTTGTCCAGAAACTGGTTCTCTCGCGCATGGAGAGTATCTCTTCTGGATCCTTTACGCTTCAAGAAGGGGGGCAGGTCCACGAGTTTGGCAGTCCGGATTCGGCACTGCCGCACGCGTCGATGCGCGTGCGCGATACGCGGTTTTGGAGCGCAGTTGCCTACCGCGGTAGCATTGGAGCGGGAGAGTCCTATGCCAAGGGTTGGTGGATCAGCGCTGATCCGACTGCCGTTGTACGACTCTTTGCGCGCAACAAAGCGGCAATGGCCGGGTTAGAGGCAGGGCTAGCGCGGCTCTCTCGACCGTTCCTTGGCCTCTACCACGCTTTGCGCCGTAACAATGAGCGTGGGAGTCGAGAGAATATCCGCGCGCACTACGACGTCTCAAACGACTTCTTCGCTCTCTTCCTGGACGATACGATGACCTACTCCTGCGGCATCTTCGAGGACGAGACCTCGACGCTAAAGGAGGCTTCGATTGCGAAGATCGACCGGCTTTGCACGAAACTCAACTTGGGACCCACCGACCACTTGCTCGAGATCGGAACTGGATGGGGCGGTTTCGCTTTGCATGCAGCTAGGGAGTATGGATGTCGCGTCACGACGACCACAATCTCAAAGGAACAGCATGCCTTCGCCGAACAGCGCTTTCGCGAGGCCGGACTCTCTGACCGCATTACGCTTCTCTTGCAGGACTATCGAAACCTAGAGGGACGATTCGACAAGCTCGTCTCAGTAGAGATGATCGAAGCCGTCGGCGCGTCTTACTACCAAGAGTTCTTTCGCCGTTGCTCAGATCTACTACAGCCGGATGGAACGATGGCGTTGCAGGCGATCACGATCGCCGACCAACACTACGATAGCGCTCGTCGTTCGGTGGACTTTATCCAGCGGCACATCTTCCCTGGGTCTTGTATCCCCTCGGTTACCGCGCTGTGTTCTGCGATGACACGGGCGGGAGACTTGCGTCTGGTTGACCTGGAAGACATCGGTCCGCACTACGTCAAGACCCTTGCCGCTTGGCGAACGAACTTGGCGAAGAAGTGGCCGGAAGCTCGTACTATGGGCTACTCCGAGGAGTTCTTGCGAATGTGGGAGTTCTACTTCGCTTATTGCGAGGGGGGCTTTTCAGAGCGCCACATTGGCGACGTCCACATGCTCCTTCAGCGGCCGGGGGCGAGGCCTCCACTTGCTGTGCGCCCCCTCTCTTCTTGAGAAACCTAGCGAACGTAGTTCTCTTTCAAATTGGATGGTTCGCCTGTGTTCTTTCGGCGGGAGTGGGCCACATGTGGGTGGGTCCCTTCGCAGTGCTCGTGATTGTTGCAGTGCATCTGCTCTTTGTTGCCGAGCGCTCGATGCGCCAGGGAGAGTTGATGTTCCTGATCATCGTCGGGCTCTTCGGGATGCTGGCTGATACTGGGCTGGGCGTCTTGGGCGCCACTCGTTATCCGTCCTCCGAGGCAGCGTGGCCCTTCGTTTTCGTGCCGCCATTTATCACATCCCTGTGGGTGCTCTTTGCAACTCTGCCGCATCACTCGCTCAGTTGGCTTAGGGGCCGCCCGGTCTTGGCGGTGGTTTTCGGGATGATAGGCGGACCGTTATCCTTCATGGCGGGTACACGTTTTGGTGCGGTCGGGGTTGGGGACTCGGCGGTGCTCACCTATGGTTCGTTGGCGATCGAGTATGGGGTTGTCATGCCCCTACTCTTGAGCCTATCGATGCGCAGGGACGTGTCTCCGAACGGCGCGAACGAACAATAATGGGGCCACCTTGGGGGCACCGGTAGACAGGGGGGCAAGAGTCCAGATCGTGGGCCTGCGGCGCTAAGTGATTGCACTTCGTCGTCATCTTCCTCCCCAGCGTGACGCGATGATTCGGCTTGCTGGTCAGGTGGCTAGCTACGCCGAGGGCATCAACGAACTTCAGGGGCGGATGAGTCGTGATCCATCACCTCTAGTCTGGTCGCCAGATTGAAAGTACCAGACATCGAGTGACTGGCGCTGTAGTCCTAGGCTTCGCGGGCTTGGCCCAAGATCCGTTGCAGCTCGTCTCGAATATCCACGGGCCACTCCATGGTTTGCTGCTCGAAGCCTTCAAAGTCTTTTGAGAAGAGTGCTCGGGAGGCGTCCTCGAAGTTGGCTTGATCGCCAGCGATGTCCCACATGAAATTGTGGGCAGCGTCGAGTGCCCGTCGAGTTTTATCCTCGGTAGCGTTTGAGTTGCGCGCCTCGTCCACGACTCTACGAAGGGTGGCTGAAGCACCACCGCGTTGCTCCGATAGCCAACTCCAATGGCGCGGGAGGAGGGAGATCTCTCGCGAAACCACTCCTAGCTTGGGGCGACCAGGGCCGCGCTTTTCATTCGTCTTGACGGAGCCATCGAAGAGCGGATGGGAAACGAGGCATTCGATCACTTCTTCGAGAGTTCCCCGCAGGTCTAGGTCAAAGGGCCGACCCGTGCTCGTGTCGAATAGGGCTAGGCGCTCAGAAGATTCCTTGTCGTGATGTTCCTTGGCGGCAGTTGCGATCTCGACAAAGGTGCCGCGCGCGATGCGCGTTGTTCCGATGAAAGCCACGTAGCTCTTGTTCTTGTTTTCCATATGGTCCTTCGGGCTATTTCGTTGGGTCGCTTCGATTATACCCGGGTAATAATCGCGTGCCAATTAAACCCGGGTAAATTGTGCTGGGGCGTCAATTGCGAGAGATGGAGGGGATTTCCGGGCTCCGGAAGAGTTGGATGCCGAGTCTGGATACCGAGTCACCTCTAAACGGGTGGCTGTCAAGGGCCATATATCGACATTCTGCTCGGCCGTAGATCGAGTTGGGAGACTAGCTCGAGGACGACAATCAGCCCGCCGAGTCAGTGGTGGCCTAGCCAACTCCCTCCGCATCCAAGCGAAGGGTGCATGCCGTGTCCTGATTGGGAGACTGTCGTCCGAACCAGCAACATGGGACAATGAGCCCGAAGAGGTGAATGGCTTCGAGCCGGAATCCCCGCCGCGATCTACGACCGAACAGAATGTCGATATATGGCCATTGACAGCCACCCGTTTAGAGGTGACTCGGTATCCCGGTATCCTTTGCGGAGCAGAGACTAGCGTTCGGCTGCTTGGGGCCAGTGATCGGGAACGACGAAGCCTCGATGCAGTTCGCGATGGTCCGCATCAACTCCGATGACTTGAACGGGATGGAGACGGCCGATGCTTAGTTGGAGCATCAATGAGTCGGGGGTGTGCAGTCGGTAGTGGGGGGATGCCGGTGGACAGGTCAGCCAGTCGCACTTGCGAACGACCAGGTAGTGCTCTGCACTCGGGATCTGCGCAAGAGAGCTCAATGGAGTCCACCAGCCCCGCAGGTGATCCGGCGCAGAGATCGTGTCCACGTGGCACTCTCGCCAATCCATCTCCAAAGGATAGAACAATCGGCCGCGCACAAGTGCCTTGCTCTGGCTCGGTCCCCCTAGGCCGAGGCATTCCATCGCGGGAGGCGTGATGGGCAGCGGCAACTGGTGATCGCGCATGCGATGAACCTTGCGGTCCATACGGTCCACCGTCCGCGGTCCGAGAAAGCACCGATCCGGATTCGGATCCTGCTTCCGGTGATAGAGGTAGAACTTGACCGCAACCTCCCAATGCTCCTGCTGGCCCCGTTCGTTTCGAAACAGGAAGTCCAACTCGCCAAGAGTGCGCTTGTTCTCGCGAATGGCGATCCCGCGGCGGACATCTCTGACACCTGATCTGCAGCGCAGGGACATCTCGACCAAGTCCTCGAAGTAGATTCCCAAGCGCAGGTGCTCTGCCTGTCTAGCTTCAAGGGCTCGGGCCAAGTCTACGTCACTGGGATTGACTTCGTCTAAAGTACCGACCGTCTGAAACCCTAGCGCGTGCTCTGCCACCAAAGCCGGGCTGTTCGCGAGCCACTGCAGATCTTGTTTCACTTGGTCGAACATGGATCGGCAGCTTAGCGTGTGACGGGGCGAGGGAGTAGGTGAGTTAACCCTCTCTCACGGGGCTCATGACTAGCTGGACCTGGTGGGGGTTTCCAGCGCTACGGATACCGCGGATACCGCGTTAGGACCAAATCCGACGCCTATCCCAAGCACGCGAGTACCTCGGCAGCCGTCTCCTGCAGCCGCTCCGAATAGCATCCTCTACCTGCTATCTCACGGCGATGGATCTCGTATCTGCGCGTGACCGCCGTCGAGGACACATCGATTCGCCGCGCGATCTCTAGCCAGTGCAGCCCGGGAAGATCCCGCAGCAGCCCGACCTCAAGCACACTCCAAAGGTCGATCTCATTGCGCCGCCCGGTTTGCAGAATCCAGCTCGAGAGTTCGGCCCCACGACGGCAGGCCATGTGCTCTTCAACCTGCGACGAGACCCCTATGAAAGGTCGGTTGAAGAAGGAAACTACCAACACTTCCTCGAGCACAAAATGTGGGCCTTCGGTCCAGCTAAGCGCATCGTTCAATCCCACTTGGGCACACTCGCATCCTTCCCTCCTCGAAGCGCGTCAGCCATGTCAAAGGCCGAGGGGCTAAAGGAACAGCTCCGTGAAGACGGGTCCGGCAAGTAGCCCTCCTTATCTGCACTTAGCGTGAGTATCGATTCGGCCATGTTTTGAGCCTGACACCAAGTGCTTCTATCTCTTCGATTCTCTTCAAGAAGCCAAGACCGTTCGGATCCCCCGAGACATTCAACAGATTGTGTGGAGTCCTCTTACTCCCCACCGTTCGTTTCGAGAAACCCTCTGACTGAAGGATGTGCTTTCTGTGAAGATCTTATCTGCTCTGCGGAACAACATTACACCCACTGCCTGTGCTCTCGTGGGTCTGGCTGGAATTGCAATTGCGCAATCGGTCCAGGTCGTGACATTCAATGACACTCCCGCGAATTTGCTCGTTCTGACAAATTCTGAGCCCGGTGAGATCGTCAACTGTTTTGAAGTCCACTTTCCCGAAGCCGGACTCTACGCGATGGTTCCTGACAAACCCGCCAATGATGCGGAGTTCACAACTAAGATGCGCGCGATCGCGAAGCACTTGTCGCTGAACGTTGTTCTGACACCGGGGAACTTCCCCAGGACGACTCACAACCTCATGGACGAAGCACAGTGACCTCTTCGTGATCGAGATGGATGGGCATGCGAGAGAGTTCCACCTCGCCGTTCTTGAGGACCAGGGTGACTGCGGTTTCGGATGCGGCGAGGACCCTGGATCTTCCGTCGCTGATCATCGCGTGGGGGTAACCACTCATGCCAACCGATTGAAAGCTGTTGACCTGTAAGCTCTTTCCCTCCACATCGAGGAGAACTCCGCTCGTCGCCTCGGGATAGACTGATCCGAGCTCGATGCGAAAGTGGCAGCGGCGTAGAACCTCAATCTCAATGTCCTGGTCAACTGGTTCCGAGCATTCTGGGAACTCGTACCTTCCAGGGAGGACACCCTCGCCAGAGTACTGAATATGGATGTAGCGATCGGGCACGTTCTTGAAGGTGAAGTTGCCGAACTCATCGGTGACTGTTGAGTCGCCGTTCGTAGTCTGAAAACCCGTGGCGGTGATCGTGGTTTTGAGGTTTAGAGTCACGCTGACATTAGAGACCGGATCGCCTGTGGGGCTAGACAGCTTGCCTCGAAGGAATGCGATCGTGCGGGACTCATCACGCAATATGGCTGTTTGGTCTCCAGCTTTGACCGTGCCCTTGGCGCACTTCAATGTCCTCGGTTGGTAAGCCTGCAAGGAGTACTCGCGGTCGGAGAGTCCGGTCAGGACGAAGTGCCCTTCCTTGTCAGTCATAGAAGCCTTCTGCGACGAACGTGTGAGGCCTTCTGCAGTGGTTGCTGGTGTCCAGAATTGGCTTACCTCTGTCTCGTTCACTGCGCTAACAACCCAGCCGCTGCACGGCCTTCCTTCTGAGTCGAGCACTCGGCCTTCGATTGAGAGGGGCTCGCTACCCAAGATCAGCTCAAGGGGTTCAATTTGATTGTCCTGGTCTTTCAAGCGTTGTCCGAAGTTGACCAGTAGGGCAGCCTGATGTCCCGGGATGGAGGCGCACAGGGGTGCGGCATCACCGATGTAGCTCTCGACTAGCGGAAGTCTAAACAAGCCGCCGGGGCCGCTCTTTGTTTTGTTGTTCGCTAGCCGCACGTCGGCGTTTACGAGAGTGAGCCCGCGCTGATCAAGCACGATGCCTTCAATGATCACGACGTCCTGCTCCTCCGGCCTCTCCAAGCGAATCATGAGTGGCCAACTGACACTGTCTAGATCGATACTCTGTCCAACAAAGCCCTCTGCAAAGATGCGTAAGCGCAAACCGGGGCATCCTGGGAAGCGCTCAAACTGAAAGCGTCCGACCTTGTCGCTGATGCCTTGACGCTTAACAAGTCTTGTCATGTCGAGGGCGAAGGGGAAGCTCAAGAAAGCTTGTTCCTGCGGGCTCAAGCTGATCTTTGCATCTGCGATGGGCACTTCCGAACTGTCCAAAACCCAGCCCTCGAGACTCCGTGTACGTGCTACGACGACAATGTGATCTCGTTCTTCGTTTGTGGAATTGATGCAGCTTTGGCGCAGAGTGACCCAGTCAGAATCCTTCACCGAAATACACGTGGACGACAGGAATGGGCTCCTCATACTGCAATTCGAAGGCACCGTCGGCGCTAGATAAAGAGGTCTCCAGTTGCTCGGCACCACTCAGGAAGACCTCGACACCGACAACCGTATTACCTGCTATGTCCAAAATGTGGCCACGAACGGTGAACGTCTCTGCCTGACCACTCGTCGCTACCTCTAGGACTGGCGTAAGTTCCGCTATGCGTTCTGAAGATACGTTGCGGGGCGCCTGGCCTCCGAGGCCTGTCTCTTCGTCGGGGGTGACCTTCGGCATGGCTGCCTCCGTAATCGCCGGAGCGGCCGCGGTGTCGTTGTCCGCCACTTTCGTCAGGTCCCAAATCCCGATTCCACCGAGCAATAAGGCGCCGACCGTAAGTGCAATCTTCGCGTTCGTATTCATGAGCCTGATACCTGTAGTTTGCGGGTTTCCAAAATTGGCAAGGGGGAGCAGCAAAGCCGCCCAACTCGAGCGATTGCCGTACTCCGAATCGAGTTGCTGACGTAACTTATCGAAGGCGCGCTGCAGGCGGCTGTGAACCGTCTTGAGCGGGACGTTTAGGCGCGCCGCGATCTCCACGAGCGTCATGTCCTCGAAGAAACGCAAGAGCACCACGGAGCGGAAGGGCTCATCGAGGGAGAGCACATATCCGACGACCTCGCGTTGTCTTGACGCACGTTCTGCCAGATCATCCATTGTGGAGCCCGACTCGGGCTTCGCGGCAATACGTTCGCGCGAACGGCACCGGGACTCGCCGCGGCCCGCTTGACGTGCTCGATTACTGACGACTCTCGAGAACCAGTTGCGTAGATTCCCAGACGGGGACGGGGGGCTTTCAAGCGCTGCTACCCAACTACTCTGGGCTACATCATCTGCAGTTGAGTCATCGCGAACCAATCGTCGAGCTACGGAGCGAACCCAATCGGCTTGGGCCAATAGGACTTCGACGCTCGTTGTTTTGGCTCTTTCATTCATCGCTGACCTAAGAGTGTCAGCGACTGCGGCCTTTCCCCCAGATTCAGGAGAAAATTCTGCCGAGCGGGGCGATGGTCGTAGGCCGAGGGAATTCGGAGGCACAGAAGTGCTGGCTTTGATCTCACAGAAATGAACGCATCCTCGTATCGGTTGCAAAGAATCAGGGATGTGCTCGTTGCTTCAACCGCGACATCTCTGTAATCAGAATGTAGTCCGCTTCAATTACGGGGCAGAGAGCCCGATCAACCGATGACCACTAGACGTACTTTCCTGGCTTTACTTGGCACGTTGTCAGCTTGCGCCGGCAGGATTCCGAGGGCTGCTATAGTCGACGGCGACGAACATGGATCTTCCCCGCAATCAATCGATCCCCGGGCCGCTTTGAAATTAGAGAGCGACGAGATAATGGATGAAGCGCTTGAGATGCTCGCACCCTATGCCGGCAGCTTTCGTGGCGGGCTTTCCAATCACGGGCCGATGGCGGCGGAGGCGCTCGTTGGGCTCGGTCGCCATGACGTGGTGATTGGTTGGGTCGAGAAGTACCGCAAGCGACTGGAAAAGAGCCCGGCTCCTGTCATGCAAATTGATGCGTCAAATTGGCGCGAGGCGCTCGGCGACAAGTCGCGCAGTCGGGATTGGGATGAGTGGTTTGCTAATGAGTTGGCAGAGTCAGCGTGGCGCGATGTCGTCGGGCTCTGGGTGCCACGTCTTGCACCGGGAATTGCGGCGGCGGGCCTGCATGGTGTGATTCGAGTGGGGCACGCGGTCTCTTCGCTTAAGGAAAAGGAGAGTGCGCCACGGCTCGATGAGTTAGCGCGAGCACTGGCCTATTGGGCGGCTGAGTTCATGCTCTTACCAGGCGAGCTCTCGGGTGTCGGAGAGTTCGCTCCCTCGCGCGCCTTGCGAGATGTCGTGCAGTTGCCGCTGGACGCGCGCGCCACTAGAGGCCTGATCACTTCCGAAATGAAAGACCTGCGCGGGTTCCAACCCTTCGTTGGAGTAATCAACATAGTCGACACCGGCGCAGGATCGCCGGATTTCATGGCTGAGCTTGTCGCAACCTTTGCTGGGATCTACACCAATACGAGGAGCAGCTCTTTCGAATTCCTCCACTCGGTGACTGGCGCAGCTGCGATCGTGGAGCTCTTACCCTACGTCAAACCTGAAGAGCGTGCCCTCGTGATGGCCTATACCTGGCAAGTGACAGCGGGTGTTTTCGCTCGCTACGGTCAGCCGAAACTCGTCGGAGACATCAAGGTTGACCCCAACGAGCGAAGCGCAGAGCAACTGGCGAAACTCGCGGTGGCAAGCGGCGATGAACACACGATCAAGCTCGTCTGCGCCTGCACCCGCGAGTGGCACAGGAATCCCGACCCGCGCTTCATGGCCGCAGCCTCGAGACGAGTCAGGTAAGACGTGCGTGCTCTTTAAGGCGCCGTCAGGCTGATATGGCGAACGCTATTGGAGACTGCCTGGCATCGGTGTGGAACTGATCGCCAGATGAAGCTGTATCTGGCTTCTTGAGCGCAGCTATCGACCACAGAAGGCCCTTAGGGTCCCGTGCGAAACGCCGTAGGCATTTGTCCAGTCCGGCATCAAAACGCGCGTTGAAAAGCGCTCTGCTCGGAGAACCCTGTGAGGGGCGCGGTTTCTGACATCAGGTGCAGCGTGTTGGAGGTCGACGGTGCGCGGGTGGATACCATCCGGCGCCGTTTGGCGAATGAGCGAAGTGGCGCTCGCCAGGATAACTTCGTTCGACAGTCGCGGGCCGAACCGCCGCTATTCGAAGCGATGCAGGACGAACTGGATACCGCCATCTGATTGACCGTCTGCGCCATCTTTGACTTCTGCTCACGAGTCTCCGAACTCCTCTTGGATTCATGGGAGATCAACGGATAATGCCGCGCTTCCAATCGGCACCACCACCAACACAGAATTCAAATTGAACGTATCTGTCCGTAAAATCTCTGATGTCAAACTGAACAGTGAATACCTCCGCTTGGAAACGGATGTCGACTCTCTAAAGAAGAGTCTTGAAAGCGTCGGCTTGATCCACCCGGTGACTATTAATGGTGACGATGAACTGCTAGCCGGTGCTCGCCGCTTTCAGGCCGTTAGCGAGTTAGGGTGGGAGGAGATTCCCGTGCACGTGGTCGACAGGGACGTCTTGGTCCAGGAGCTGATCTCGATCGACGAGAATTTGGTTCGATCGTCACTCAGCAATCTCGAACTAGAAAAGTACCTCAACCGAGGGCGCGAGATCTACGAGTCGATCAACCCGACTGCGAATAAGGTCGACCTGTCGTCAGAGGATCTCTCGACCGAGGAGCGGTTGCAGCAAAAAGAGAAGGAAGAGCAAGACGAAGACTCTTTCGCTGCAATCACTGCCGGAAAGACAGGCTTGTCGAAATCGGTTATCAAGGGTGCTATCAAGCGCGACGCTCTCGCTTCGGATGCGGTCAAGAAGGCCCGTGGTGAAGGCGAGCTGAATGCCACGAAGACCAACGAGATCATCAAGCTCGAAAAGGAGGTTCAGGAACAAGTCTTGCCGCTCATTGCTAATAAGACAGCTAAGGAAACTCGTCGTATTGTCTCCGCCGCCAAAGATGGCGGTCTCTCGGCCGCGATCGAAGAGAGTGAAAACGTGGTTCCTTTGCCCCGCGAGTACAGCCAGATGCTTTCCCCAATGAAGCGGGTGAATAAATCGATCAGCCGGATTCTCGTCGAGGAATTGCGCTATGAGGGTCCGGAGCAGCGTAAGATCAACAATGAGTTGATGACGCTCAAGAACAACCTAGTTCAGTACTTCGAGATGATGGGAGTGGAGGACTAGCACTCGTCCGCTACCA
>JBLIOI010000064.1:0-26989 GCA_047639675.1 Planctomycetota bacterium
CTTCACCCTTCGATCTCGAAGGCTTCCGGAGGAAGGGGCGGTAGGTTTTGGTTTTGGTGCTTCATAGCACGCAATTCCGCTTCCACGGCGTCGACGGGAAGCGCGGGCTTATCGGCTTCTCGTTCCGTGGATTCCTTAGATTGCTTTTCAGTCGGGGCGACCTCGATTGCCGGCGGCGCTTGCGGTGTAATCGTCACCTGCGGTTCTGTCGCGATTGGGGCGCGATCTACCGGCCGCTTTTCCGCCGAGATGTTGGGCAGCGCAGATTTGGGTGTCGGCACGCTCTTCCCAACCGGAGCTCTTGAGCTGCCCGATGACGATTCCGGCCGCGTTCTGCGCAGCTTCGTAACGTCCTTTGCAGGCGGTAGATAGGACAATTCAGGGTGGTCTATCTCTTGAGCGATGACCTCCACCGCCAGCTTTCTATAGTCGAGAGCTCCGTTTGATTCCGGGGCGTACTCGATCACGCTGGTACCAAAGCTGGGCGCTTCTGCGAGCTTCACATTACTGCGGATTGCTTGGCGGAAGACTTGGCCGGGGAAGTACTTACGGACTTCGCTCAGGACCTCCCGGGCTAGCCGCAAGCGGCTGTCATAAAGACACGGGGCGATGCCAGTGATCTGGAGCCCGGGGTTCAGTCGGCGCTGGATGAGGGCGACGATTTCTACCAGCTTGCTCATGCCCATCAAGGCCAAGAATTCGGTCTGGACGGTGATCAACACCTCGTTAGCGGCTGCTAATGCGTTCACGGACAGGAGGCCAAGGCTCGGCGGGCAATCGAAGATGATGTAGTCCGCAGGCCCTTTTTCGCTATCTGAGGCGGGGTGCTTCGCGGCGTAATCCTTGACCCAGTCCTCTATGGCGTCGGAGAGCAGGTTGTCGCGACCAATTGCGCTAGCCAGCTCGAGCTCCGCGCCCGAGAGATCGATGTTGCTGGGCAGAACGCGTAGGTTCTTTTCCGACGTGGGGTGCAAGGCGTCGTTAATCGTCGAAGCACCGTGCAACACCGTGTAGGTCGAATTCTCTTCGCTGCCTGGCTCGATTCCGAGGTGCAAGCTGAGGTTTGCTTGGGGATCGAGGTCCACGACCACCACACGTCGACCTTGCTCGGCGAGTGCGGATCCGAGGTTGACCGAGGTCGTGGTTTTTCCCACGCCCCCCTTCTGATTGATAATGGCTATTCGTCGCATAATGGCTGGGGACCGGCTCACGGAGCCTTTCCTATGCGAGCACTATAACGCGCGGTTGATAGCAGCCAAAACCCCCTGCTTTGGGGATCTCTCGATGAATCGTGTGGCGAGGGCTAGAACAGGTGTAGAGCGAGGTGTTCTGTGCAGAAAGGATCGAGCTCTTCCAGGAGTTCATCGATCCAGCCGGCTCCATGGCGTGCAATCCAAGACAGGGGGCCAAAAACTTCCCCTTGGGGCAGGGAGCTAGGGCACAAACTTTGGTTTAGGCAGCGCGTTCGCCGCTCTTGCTTGCCATCCCGGTTGGCCACGGCGCGTTGGATTCGCTGCCCGAGGTCGGCCAAAACTCGCTCCAGCTCGCGCGAACTTGCCTTGATAGGAGTCTTGAGGTCCGGATCGACCGCGATGATTTTGGGCTTCAGGGTGGTGAGCTCCTTGCGCGCTCGAGTTGCAATCAACTTCAGTTCTCCTAGGAGGTCCGGTTCGCTGTACCCCTGCGCGTCTGCTCGCCAAGTTCCAAGTCCATGCAGTACGGTTTCAAGTGAGATTTTTTCGCGAGAGAGTGCAGCGCGAACCTCTTCGTCGATCAGGGTGAGCCTTGCGCTTCTTATGAAAGCGGGCGTTGATCGCCCGTGAGTTGCGTGCAGTGGGGCAGCAGAAATGTGGCATGCAAGTGCATGCCCGTCTCCCACCGCCGCAACGACAGGCAAGACAAGATCGCGCACCAAGGGTCGCATCATGTTTCCCGGTGACCAGGCGTTGGGTTCTTGCACGATCTCAGCCGCGAGTTCCGTTCGCGTACGAGAACCTGGTTCGTTTCGATAACGATACCCGTCGCCTCCCGAAACAAGTGGAAGCCGGCCCTCTTGTGTTGAGTGGTAGAGCAGATCGATGTTTGCGAGTTCGTTGTCTGTCCGTTGCAGTTGCTCTATGAATTTAGCGCCGACCACCTGAGCCATCGCACTGGAAACTTCTTCGCACATGGCATCGGACTCGATCACTACCAGGCCGTGTTTGCCGAGAAGTTCGTACATGCCGCGAGTAAATGCTCGCGCCAAGCTTTCGCCCTCGCGCGGAAGCAATATGTCTAAAGCAAGGTCGATGTATTCATAGTCGCCATACATCTGATGCAACGCAGCGCGCAGTGAACCTAGCCCGTGCCGCTGCGCATGGACGGCAACGTCCCAAAGCGCCTTTCTTCCGCGCACTACACCATCGAGCCTAACTTGTTGTAGCTCATAGCTTCTGTTCAACACACAGGCTTGTTCGAGCTGAGTCGAGTCATGTTGATCTGTCTGAACCCATATGATTGGGACGACTCTTCTCTTCCACTTCGTACTCAGGTCACGCGCGACCTTCACGGTGTGCAAGACGTTCATAAGAGTGGATTGGGGTCCAGTAGCGAGGGCCGGCTCGGCAAAGCACACAACACAAGCTGTACCTTTTTCGGCAAGCGATCGGATCGAGTCGAGCACTGCTACGTGCGGACCAACCTTTGTAGCTTGCGCTTCCAACCACTTGGCGAGTTGCGCGCGTTCTGCGAGCAAGTACTCGTCCCCAATCTCTTCGATATCTTCTAGCGAACGCGCCACCGATTGCTTTTTCAGTTTGCCTGCTAGGGCCTCACGTTCAAGGGCGCTCAACCCATGAATGTCCGCACGCAGGTACTCGATTCGGAATCGAGACGGAGTCATCAGGCTGGCGAACTGAGTGCTTCTCTAAACTCAGCAATCATTGTTTCGATAGCTTCCAGGCTTGCGTCCTTCCAATGCTTGTCCCGGTTCTCAGGTTTGCGCCAGGCGTAAAGAATTCCGCGCGAGGAGTTAACTAGGGCGCCGCGTCCTCCGGGCAGGAAGCCGGAGATCGTTTCTGTTGCACCTGCACCCTGCGCGCCGTAACCGGGAATTAGAAGCGGTGTATGTGGCATTCTTTCGCGCAGTTCAGCGAGTTCGGCTGGGTGGGTCGCACCAACCACGGCGCCTATACTCGAGAGCCCGCACTCGCCCCGCAGTGACGATCCCCAGCGCTCGACTTCGTCAGCAACTACTTGAGTTAGCGGAGGGTTGCCGTGGTTTTGGAAGAGAGCACTTCCTGGGTTTGATGTTCGCACGAGTACATAGAGTCCAGCGTTGCTGCGCTCGCAGACCTCGACTAAGGGCTCGATCGAATCAGCGCCAAGGTAGGGGTTGACAGTGATCGCGTCACAACAAGCTTCGCCTGCGTCTTCTAGAAACGCCTGGCCGTAAGCTCGCGCGGTGCTGGCAATGTCGGAACGCTTAACGTCGCCGATTACCAGTAAGCCTGCACGACGGGCTTCGGCAACGACTCGTTCCCAAACGACGGCGCCGTCCGCACCTAGGCGCTCAAAGAAGGCTGACTGTGGCTTGACCGCCGGGACCCGACCTGCAGCAAGTTCGATGATGCCCAATAAGAATTCTTCGACTGCGCGTGCACGCTCGGCTCGCGGTGCCGACTCATCGCGGGCAATCGCGAATTCTTCGGGCAGGAGGTCGAGGTGTGGGTCAAGACCAACCAGACAGGGATTGCCCCGTTCGATCAAGGCGGCCTCCAAACGGTCGGCGTATTTCATCTGGCGACGGTAGTTTGGCTAGGAAGGCGAAGGGCCTGTTTCAGCGCTATCCGGGGTCATGTCTGCGCCAAGGGCGTCGAGTGACTCCTGTAGATCGGAGACCTGTTCAGCAGCAGGGATCAAGACACCAGCGGAAATGGTTACACGCAGGGCTTCGTCAACACTGAGAGGCAAGGGGATCAAGCGCTCTTCTTTAATGAAAACCGTGAAGCCAGTCATTGGCATGGGCGACGTTGGCACGAAGACCGAGACGTAGCGGCCGCCTAGGGCGCTGTGAACCGTCTTCAAGCCTGAGCTCGTCACAAAGGCGATGCACCAGATACCCTCGCTTGGATAGGGCGCGGCGACTACCGTGTCAAAGTCGAAATCTGACTCTGCTGCGAAGAACTCGACCAGCTGCTTTGTGTACGGGTAGACAGAACGAATGATCGGTAGGTTCTGAGCGGTGCGATCGATGGCGGTGAGCATGCGCCGTCCCAAGAACCCACTGGTGAAGTACCCGAGGGTCAAAACCACAATCAGACTGACGAGCACTCCAACCAACGGGTGAACGATTTCTCGAACTTCGCGCCGCAATTGATAGGGGTTGATTGCCAGCTCATGCATGTCGCGGAAAAAGCCCATTTCAGGCTCGCGAATGATCTCGAGCTCTGAGGCGAAGGCGGGGCTTGTTAACCCCTCCGCTCTAAGAATTTCTTGGACCTCTTGGGGCAGAGCTTGGGAGTCGAGGAATTCATCCGAGAGAGGATCGATTTCCACCGTATTCAACACCTTCCAACCCAGCGCATTGCCCTCGAGAAGCCAGTAAATGGTCGAGTTGATCGGCGTCGTTACATAGGTCTGCGCGAACTGAACGACTGTCACCAAGATGAAGAGTGTCAGGACTGCGGGCAGGATGCTGATGATGCCACGCAGGAAGAAGTTCTTCGGCTTGCGGATCTTAGGCCGCGATCTCTTGGTTTTGGGGGCGGGCTTGTTGTCGTTCATTCCTTCTACGAGAGGCACAGGGGCGCATGGTACTCCTTGAATCCACCTGTGGAAGAGGTCTGCGTAATCGCAGCTCTTTTGTTAGTCGGAATCTTCTACCCAAAGGAACTCGGCAGCCACTCTGTCGGCAAGCGGAGTTCCGGTCTTGGTGAGGACGAACCGATCTCCCACAAGCTGCAAGAGTCCTTGGGATACGAGGACCTTTGCGGTCTCGACAGCAGGATCTTCTTCGGCGTCGAACGCGGATGCGCAGCGCGCTGCTTCCGGTAGAACTCCCGCTGCTTGGCGCAAGCCGAGCCACCAGGTTTCCCCGAGGCGGGCCCGCGGGCTCAGAACTTCAGTCCACTTGTTGGCGTGGCCAGTGTTTCTTATGGATGCGATGTAGCTCTCGATGCCCTTGGCATTCCCACTGCGACGCCCACCAACATAGCTCACAGCTGAGGGACCGATGCCCAAGTAGCTACCGTTGTCCCAGTAGTTTTGATTGTGCTTACACTCGTGACCAGGCTTGGCGTAGTTGGAGATTTCGTAAGCGTCGAGGCCTGCCTGACTCGTCAACTCGCGCGTCACGTGGAACATCTCTAGCTCGATTTCTTCGGGCAAGCTCTGCAATTTCCCATCGCGCAACCAGCGGCTGAAGACCGTGTCTTCTTCGAAGGCGAGGTTGTAAGCAGATATGTGTTCAGTCTGTAGCTCTAGAACCGTTTGCAAGGCCGTCCGCCAAGCATCTGTGTTGTGCCCCGGCGCGGCGTAGATCATGTCGATGTTTAAATCTTCCACACCAGCCCTGCGCGCACTTTCGAAGGCTCGCATGGAAGTCTCGACATCGTGCACGCGGCCGAACAGTTGCAAGGTCTCCGGCTCGAGCGATTGGAAACCAATAGACAGGCGCTTGACGCCATGTTCGAGCATCAACTCAGCCTTGGCTTGATCCAAGCTCTCGGGGTTGCACTCAAGAGTGACCTCGGTAGCGGATTTGCTGAACGAGGTCGCTGCTTCTAGCTCCACAAGGAAGTGCTCCATCTGCTTGTGGTCAAGCAGCGATGGCGTCCCTCCTCCTATGAAGACTGTAGATGGCCTGTACGGTGCGCGTTGGCGCGCTTCGTCCAGGACAGCTTCTATTGTGCCGTCTATGTTCTGACCTTGTGCAGGAACAGAAAAGAAGTCGCAGTAATGGCACTTCGTTTCACAGAACGGTAGATGAACGTAGAGCGCGGTGCCTTGCGGCGCGCGCTCCAGCTCTATTGATTCAGCCTTTGCCTGGCCGCTTCTTACTTGCCGTGAGTGTGGAATTGGGGTTGTCTCCGCTCATCACAGCGTAGAGTTTGCGCAGCGCCTCTTGTTCGATTTGCCGCACTCGTTCTCGTGTGAGTCCGACTATCTTACCGATCTCCTTGAGCGTTAGGGGATCTGCATTCTCATCTAGTCCGTATCGCAGGCGCAAGATGATGGCATCTCTTTCGTCAATCACACCGAGGAGGTGCTGCAGGCGGCTCAAGAGATCCATGTCAATGATTTGCTCCTCGGGGGAGCGCACACCATCATCCTTGACCGTGTCCTGATTCTGTGAGAGCACGTCTAGAGAAATGTGTGGTCCCAATCCAGAAGTCGCGATAGTGCGCTTCAGAAGCGGCCAGTTGTTTCGGGGCACGCCGAGTTCTTCGGCTACCTCTTCAACGGTTGGTGTGCGACCGAGGTGATAAGCCAGCTCCTGGCTGACGTAGCGCCACTTGTTGATCAACTCATTCATGTAACTCGGTACGCGCACGGACTTGACTGTGTTCGTCAGTGCGCGTCGAATCGATTGTTTGATCCACCAGGTTCCATAGGTCGAGAAGCGGCAGCCAGCATCGGGGTCGAATTTCTCCGCAGCTTTTATTAGCCCGATGTTTCCTTCGGCGATCAAGTCGGCGAGGTTCAGGCCTCGCTCGGAGTACATTTTTGCTACGGAAACGACCAGTCGGAGATTTGCGCGAATGAGGTGTTCGCGGGCTTCTTGGTCGCCAGCTTGGATACGCCGTCCAAGATCTTTTTCTTGGTCGGCAGTGAGGAGATTAACTTCGTTAATCTCCTGGAGATAGGTCTCGAGGCAGCGTTCAGCGGATATAGCGGGCCTACCTGCCAGGGGGCTGGCTGGTTAGTGGGCGCTGAGTTCAGAGCCACAGGGTCACGCGGATAGAAAATAGCTTTATAGGCCTAGTTCACGGGGGAAGTAGGTTCACCCCCCCATCGGATTCTTTGGGTGGCGGTCTTGAGCCTGGTTGGGGCAAGGATGGACTCTCCAGCCTTACTGCTGGATCTGCTAAGCTGCCCGTCGGCGAAACCCGCCTTCAGCACGATGAGTGAGACTTCCTTAGACAAGATTATTTCCGAAGAGCGTTTCGCAGAAGTTCTTGGTGCCGAAGCAGAGATGTTTTTTCGGATCGCCAATAGCGTTCAGCAGGAATCAGGCCGGCAGCGTCGCCGGCAATACCTCTATCAGTTGGGCATAGAGGCGGATCTTGTGGAGTCTTTTCTGGACGACCACGGCGCCAAGCACAACGAGAGCTTCTGCTTCTTTCGCGAACTGGTGGCGTCGGTTCGAGGCTTTGCCCAGGTTGGGTTTGCCCTTGAGCATCTTGATCGGCGCTTCGATAGCTACGGAACCCTGTTGCACCAGGTGTTGGAGGATAGAGAAGCCTTCTTGAGCTCGATAACTCAAGCGAGCGCCTTTGTCGTTGAGTCGATCTTCTCCCTGCTGGACGCGATTCGGTCTGAAGCGGACTTATTTGGGGTACAAATACCCGCTAAACTCTTTCCTGAGGAGCGCTATACCACTGGGCTTGTCAATCTCCAGCTGCCCCACAACCTTGGGGACGAAGAGATAGAGGATGACGGCCATAAGATCGCCGAAGTGGCCAGTAAGTACCTACAAGTGTGCGCCATGTTCCGAGAAGCCGGTGTCAGGGCCATTCACGACCCCGTTCGCCGCGAGGAATTTTTTGCTCGAGCATGTAATGAGCAGCGTGCGCGAGTTTATGAGGCGACTGTTCACAACCTGCAATCGGCCTATGACACCCATTTGTTGGGCAGTACCCTTGAACGATCAGACGATCGCCTTCCCAGCCTGCGTGGCCATGCCTCTGCAGCCTTTCATCTTCTCGAAGCTGTCACAGGCCTCGTCCATTTTGTCGAACGACACGAAGCCGGGGCCCGGGTAGACGACCAAAAAAGACGCATTGGTGAGTGCATTTCCAGGGAGAGGGCAAGAGAAGTTACCCTTAACAACCTCTTATATTGGTCTAGTGAGCTGATTCTGCTCGGAGGGCCGCTTGCTCGTGAGATCCTCTCGAGCTTCAGTAACCTCCAGGAGTTGGTGCTCGAGGTTCCAGAAGGAATCACGATCCATGCCCGACCGGCTTCACTGATTGTTGCCATCGTCAACCACCATGACATGCCTGTCGAGATGGAGGTAGACGGAAAGGTCTGTAATGCAGCGTCGATTCTGGAGGTCCTGATCAACGCTGGTTCCAATGCAGAGGAATCTCGTTATACCTTCCGGGGGGACGCTGGCGCCCTAGCAGACCTCGACGCTCTATTTCAGTGCGGTTTAGGCGAACGCGGCCTTGATGAGTTCCCAGACAGGCTCGGCTATCTGCGCAGTTGACGACATAAGCTCTTGCGCCTGAATCGTTTAGTAGGAACGTGCAACTCGGTTAGACCCCCATGAACAACCTGTCGGCAAGTACGGCGGGTAATCCCGCTCCAAGGATTCGAGAGGCCTCACGCTCGATGTCGTACTCTAGGCGCTTCAGAAGCACCGTGTCGGTGGCGGAGTCGAAGATCGCACATGCAGACCGCGGGTCATCATCCCTCGGTTGACCGACGCTACCCACGTTGATTAACGCTTTTTGGACATCGCGTAGATCTACATAATCGTCCGTGGTGTAGGCCGTTCGGTGTGGATCGTCCTTCAGTCGGAGAAGAGACAAGGGCACGTGCGTGTGGCCTACAAAGCAAACTGGGCGTTCCATCGCATCCAGGGAGGGGTCCGCATCGCTAGTGCTCTGAATGTAGTCGAACAGTTCCGGTTTGAAGTAGGTGCCGTGGGCTGCAGAACAGTCTTCTAAATCGACGGTGTAGGGGAGAGCCGCCAACCATTCGATTTCGCCTTCATTCAATACTGTTTGGGTCCACCGGACTGCCTCACGAGCATATTGGTTGAAGTACATCAGATCGATCTGCCCGGCAGTTGCCGCATCGTGGTTTCCCTTGACGACTATGGCTTCAAGTTCCCTCAGGATCCCTATGCATGCGCTGGGCGCGGCACCGTAGCCCACGACATCTCCCATGCTGAGAAACAGATCGACTTCCTTTTTCTTTAGGTAAGCGACAGCTGCTTCCAGAGCTGTCAGGTTTCCGTGGATATCACCGAGGATTCCGTACTTCATTGCTGGATTGGGCGGGCGTCTTGTTTGCCGCTAGTGAGCAGGATAGCGCCAATAGTTAGGGATATGATCGGCGCCGCGGTGCCTTGGAGTAGAGCTAGACTGGGATCTCGAAGAAGGTTTGGGTCACATCTAGCGTCGAGGGCAAGAATGAGAATCTTTCCTATGGCACCCGTTGGTGAGAGCAGAGCAGGCAACAACCAGGCAATCGCTGGAAGCAGGACTGCAGGATAGCGGATTAGGCGAGGCAGTTGGAGCAGTAGTATTGCCATGGCCGCCAGATGGAGTGAGCTAATTCCGATAGCGCCGATAACGGGAGAATCGATCGGGCTTTCCTGAATTCCCCAAAGAGATCCTGCCGCAACGAAGCTAGCGCCGGTGATGCTCGCAAGGGTTACCGCGCTTCCCTGTGAAAAGAGTCTTTTCACCGTTCCACAGCGTGTGAGGACCCAACGATTTGAGTGGAGTGCGGATACGGCTAGCATCGCTCCCCCTATTCCGGCCAGAAATGTGAGCTGTGAGAATAGGTTTGTGAGGCTTTGTCCGTGACCAAGAGTCGACCCTGGAGTCAACACATCTAGAAGCGGAATGGCGCTTAGACTGACCACAATCCATAACCAGCCAAGCGGGCTGAGCAGGATCCAACGCATCATCCACAGGTTTACTTTGACTAGGTACACGAACACCTTTTAGCCGTTCTTCTACCCATAATCCAGGTTTTGGGTATGTTCTGCTCAAAAAATTGAGAGCTATTCCCGCTGCTCCTTGATCTTGCGAATTCCAACCATAGCCTAGGTGGATTGTTTGGCGCTTCTTCTTTGCGACCAGAGTGTTCCACGTGGAACACAGAGACCCTTGGACATTCAGAGAGTAGGTATAGAAAAGTGGAAAGACGATTAGGAAGAGGGCTCGGATCTTTGCTGGGCGGGAGCCCGCTGGCAAAAGAAAAGGAAGTTGGCGCAGGGGCGCCTACAACCGACGGAAATGTTTTGATCTCGGAGATTAGGCCAAATCCGCAACAGCCACGTACCTCCTTCGATGAGGAAGGCCTTGAGGAGTTACGGGATTCCATTCGTAGCCATGGGGTCCTTCAGCCAATAGTGGTACGGCAGACCGCGGAGGGTTACGAGCTCATTGCTGGAGAGCGTAGGCTTCGTGCATCCAGCCTTGCTGGCCTCAAGACGATTCCTGTAGTGATCAAGAACAACGTTTCTGACGAGGCGTTGCTCGAACTTGCGATGGTGGAGAATGTCCAGCGCCGGGATCTTGACGCGCTTGAGAAGGCCGCGGGGTATCAGAAGATGATGTCCGAGCTGGGGTTAACCCAGGAGCAGGTTGCTGTGAAGGTTGGCCTCAAGAGAGCGACGGTGGCTAATCATGTTCGGCTCTTAGATCTTCCAAAGGAGGCCCAGGAGGCTCTAACGGCTGGTTTGATCGCTATGGGGCATGCCAGGGCACTATTGGGGCTTAAGTCCACAGACCAGATTCAGACCGCTTTGGGACGGATCGTTCGTGGTGGTTTATCCGTTCGTCAAACAGAGGAGCATGTGAAGGCTGCGATTGCGCCAGCTACTCCTGCCGGAGTTTCCTCCGAGTTATCTGAGCCTGTTGTTCCCTCGGAGGTTGCCGATAAGATCGAAGAGTCTTGGGTTGTTGACCTTCAACGCCAGATGCAGATGAACCTTGCCACGAAGGTCAAACTGCAGAACCGTGAGGGGTACAAAGGCAAGATCGTAATCGAGTACTACGGCCGCGAGGATCTCGAGCGCTTGATCAAGATTCTAGCCCCTACCCCGGACTTGTAGACTATCTGACCCTTCTATTCATTGGGCCTGGTGTTCCACGTGGAACACCAGGCCCAATTCAATTTAATCGGAGGATGTGTTCCACGTGGAACATCGCTCACTAGCGGATGGGCATCCAGTAGAAACAAAGAAAGCCCCGACCATTCAGTCGGAGCTTTCAGCATAGATGTGGCCCTAAATGACCTCAGAGGCTTTAGGCGCCAGGTACGACCGTCATCGACTGAAGCGTTGCGGGCTCAGAGGGCACCTGCGTCGTAGGGTCCGCAGGGAGTTGAGCAATCTCTTCTACGATGTCGAGCCCCTCTACCACTTTTCCGAAGACGACGTTGTTGCCATCAAGATAGTGAGAAGAGCTTGCCAGGATCGCAAACAAGCTCCCGTTGGATCCTTCCGCAGGAGGAAGCGAGGTGGCTACAAGCGAACCTGCGAAATTGCTGAATCCAGTGTCTTCGTTCTCGACTGAATGTTCTGCACCCTGCTTGCCCCAGCTCATCGGGTCTGAATCTTCCTCTTTGGTTGTCGGATCTCCGGACTCGATTTGGCGCCCAAAGTTGCTGCGATGGAACTTGAGACCATTGTAGTAGCCCTCGCCAGCTAGCTTGAGGAAGTTCTCCGCGTGCAATGGGGCGGCATCGCTGTAAAGGGCCACGACAATATCGCCGTAATCGGTTTGAATCCGCACTTTGGGAGCGTTTGCCGGCAAGTCCGGGTTGGCGAACAGGGAGGGTGCCTCTTTGTGCCACTTTGCCTCCGCTGCAAATACCTTCGTTAGGTATTCTATCGCGGTGAGTGGCGTTACGGCTTCACCGTAGGTTCGCGAATCCGTTACCAGGGGGTGCTCAGGATACCCCGCCTTGACTTCAGCAAGGGTAGAGATCGCAAGATCGTAATGGCCTTCCTCGCGATATCCGCGAGCCTTGAGGAAGAGCGCCCAAGGGCCCGCCATGGTTTTAGAGAGCTCGGCGCTCATTCCGTCGACCAACGACGGGTCCGCAATCATACCGCCGTACTTGTCGTAATCGACGACTGACATGAGGCTATCCCAGCTAGCATCGTCAACACGGTCCGCTTGTGAGGCCTTCCACTGGTTGAAGAGAATAGCAGCGGAACCAACAAGGGCCACCAATACAGCCTTCATCCAATGCTTGTTGACGAATTCCGCGAATTCGGACCTCTCCTCATGGGCTACGAGGGTGACGTCAGTCGGAGCTTTATGATCAGCCATGGTTGTTTGTCGGCAAGTGGGCCGCAAGTGGTGGTTATCTACCTATCGGACGGAGGGGGGTTTCCCTTGTCAAGCCGCCCGTTAAAGGAGAGGACGAGGGTTCCGGCGGATATGTTGTGTAATGAAGGTGTATGGCTGCACATGAGCCGCCGTTTGTTCGCTCGAGCCACCCTGTGCGGGAAAAGCTTCGCGAACCTCTTGCGCTAGAGGCGACCCATTCGAGCCCCCTGCAGCGGCGGAGCATTATAGGGGCGTCTGCAGAACTGCAAGGGCCCCTTGGGTGCAGATCTATAACTCTCTCTTTCAATTTATGAAATCGGGCTAGAGAAGGGGGTGCTTCTGGGCCTCTGATTTTGGCCTCAGAAGCTATCATGCGAATCGTGATCATGACCGCGATCGGTTGGCAATCTCCACTTGTCAGTGACGCGGTCACTCTGCTTTCAGGAGCGAAATCCATTCTTCCCCGCCTCATGATCTCCTCTCTTGTTTTTTTGGCTGCTAGCGCGGTTTGCTACCCGATTCCTCGGACTATTTCGGCACCTTCACTCTCAGTCACCACGCACTCTTCCTCACTGGACAGAGAGGCCGAGTACGAGAAGAAACGGAAGGACGCAGGGAAGGACATAGGCAAGCTATGGGACCTCTACGTTTGGTGCGATGCTCTAGCGATGGGCAAGCAGGGACGCTCCTGTTTGCGAGCTATTCTCAAGGAGGATGAAGACCACCGTGGGGCCCATGAGGCGTACGGGCACCTTGAGTACGACGGCAAGTGGTTCACGAGTCAGAAGAAGCTCGACAAGTACAAGTCCAGCGAAGAGGAACGCATCGCAAAGGAAAAAGGTCTCGTTCGGTACCAGTCTGGTTGGGCGCCAAAGGACGACGTACCGTTTCTTGAAAAAGGCTTAGTTCGCGGCCCAAATGGCAATTGGGTGGATGCTGAGGAGTTGAAGAAGACCGCGGATGGATGGCTCAAGCAGGATCTTGTTTGGGTTTCACCTGATGACCAAGAGAAGGTGAAAGAGGGTCTGTGGCTTTGCGGAGAAGATTGGAAATCGCTTGGGGAAGCGAATAGTTATCACGCTGAACTCAACACGATGTGGGCGATTCCCTCGGGCGAGTTTGTGCTCTACAGCACCTGTGACCGTGAGGTTGCAATGAAGGCACTCGATCAGATGGTTGGCGTGCACAGTGATATGACAAAGGCTTTCGGCACGCCGCAAGTCGAGCGCGTTAACGTTGTCCTGCTCCGGTCCCAAGGCCAGTACAACAGCTTTGCAGGAGGCTCCGTCGACATGGAGCAAACGGAGACCCGCGGTTTCTCCACCCTGCTCTACTCCTTCTTCGCAGATCTATGGTTCGATCGGGATGCTGGAACCTTTTACGGCGCAGGAGTTGGCTACTGGGATGCTTCGACAGCCGATGGGAACAACTGGGGAATTCACTCTGCGCGGCACGCTGCGGCCCAGTCGTTGGTTGAGGCAAGGGACTCGAGTCCGAGGGCGCTAGATGCCCTCAAAAAGGACGGCCTCGAAAAATGGGAAGCAGCAGAGTTCTGGTCCGAGAAGAAGTTCCCGGATTGGTATCGATACGGCCTGTGTACCTACTCTGAGCGCTACTTCATCGATCAGTTTGTAAAGACCGGCGGGAACTACTACTGGGCCAGGGAGTGGTCCGTCAAGATGCTTGAGGTGAAGGGGGGTATGCGACCCATCGAAAAGATATTCGAACGCAAGCTCTCCGTGGAACGCTATGACGACTCAACCAAGCTCCTCAACGAGTATGGCTTGGTGATGGCCTTTGTCCTGGATGGGAAGTGCGCTCCGGTTGTTGCTGCCTATGCTGCCGTGAAGGACGCGATTGCGCAAAATGACTCGAAGGGGCTCGCGAAAGCCTTCTCTGGGTTGCAGAAAGCACTTATAGAGAACGAGAGCGCACTCAGCACCTTCGCCAAGATCTAAACAGGGCCGTTAAAAAGCCGACCAAACACGAAATTCATGTATCTGAGTCACATCATTCCCGCGCTGGTTCTCAGCATTGGTGGTGGTCACGGGGACCTGCACCCGTCCAACACGAACCTCTACATCGAGGTTCCGAACATCAAGGACGTGCTCGCAGCTTACGAACAAGCTCCCTTGGCAAACTTCATCCGTGATGAGGCAGTCAGCGGCTTCATTGCCCAAATGATGGGCAGGGATGCAGAGAGCATCACGATGACGGGCCTTTTGACCGAGGGGATGGGGTTCGTGCGCCAGCAGCTACCTCCTGTTGGGGGCGAGGTGCTCGACTTGATTTCTGACGTCGAGCACTTCTCCCTGTCGCTCGCGGGGCTGGAGATCGACGGTCTAACGGAAGAGCTCCTAGCAAAGGGGAGCCGCCTCTCTCCTGATCTTCGCGCTCGGATTTCTGGGGTTCGCGTGCGCCTCATACTCGACTTCTCAAGCGCGGATACTGCGAGTGATTCGGTCGACATGTTGCAACAACAGGTGGATCGCTTGGCCGGGGAAGGAGAGCCGCTCGCGGTCTCCGATGTCTCGATCGAGTTCAATGGCGAGAAACTCGATTGGACTTACATCCAGACGAAAGAAGGGGAGGTCGAATTCGGTCTCTGGTACACGATCCAAGGATCGCGGGTGATCTTCTGCGCAGGTATCACCGAGGGTTTCGAAGGACTCTTGCTGGGCGGTGGATCACTTGCAGAGAGTGCCGACTTCACCAGCAGCTACAAGCACTTCGAGAACAATGAGGGGGTCATCATCTCCAACTCGTATACGCGCTTGGATGGCATGGATGAGTTGGCGCGCCTCTTGTACTTGATCCCAGAAATTTCACCGGAACTGATGGGGATGGGGGAGTACCTGACGAGCCTTATGTTCCCCAATGGTTCAGTAGAGGTGAGTTCGCAGACACGCTTGGTGGGCAACAGTTTCGTTGCGGAGAGTTTCGCTGGTGACTTTACTGATGCGGATGCGCCATGTCTTTTGAGCGAAGAACCGGTGACGCGTGATTCCTTCAGCATGGTTGCCCCCGGTTCCAGCAGCGCTTTCGTTGCAAACTTAGACAAGGACGGTATCAAGGCGATCTTGCTGGGTGTTCTTACGACTCTTTCAGACGGCACTTCCGATGAACTCTTGGCGAGTTTGGAAGAGAGCTACGGATTCCGACCGGATCGCGACCTAGTCGATTCGTTAGGTGGGCAACTCGCTTACTACGGAACGTCTTCGAGTGGAGTGGGCGTGCCCAAGTCCTACTTGGCTCTCGACCTGGATGACCCCGAAGCCTTTGCTCGAGGGATCGAAGGTCTTGGCAAGTTCCTTGTTGATGCGACGGACGGACATGTTGCCTACTACACGCGCGCCTATCGTAAGCACCCTTTCGCCACCCTCTCACCTGGCGACAAAACGAAACAGTTGATGGGTCAAGTCGGACCGGATTGGATGCCGGCTGCTCTCTCACTAACGATGGCTGTTGGCTTGACCGACGATCGCGCACTGATCTCAATGTCGAGCATGTACACCAAACGCGAGATGAAGCGAATTCTTGGTGGTAAAGACACCGGCCGTTTCCACTTGATGGACTCCGGCGATGAATTCCCAGCTGGCGTCAATTCTTATAGCACTACGGACTACGGACAAATCATGGCCGGCACCTACGGGATGCTGCGCTCTCTTCTTCCGCTCATCCTTTCCGCAGCTGAAGGCGTGGACCTGCCCTTTGCTATCGAGGACATGCCTGAAGCAGATGTCTTCACCGAGCACTTCAAACCGACGGTGATTTGGAACCGCGCTGTACCCGATGGAACTTACACGCACACTGTCTCGCCCTTTGGACCCGAGATGTTAGTGCTGGGAGCGGGTGTAGGATTCGGCGTCGCTGCCTACTTTGCGACACAGGGTGTAAGTGAGGAAAGGGTCGACGCTAGCCAACTAAGCCCTCCGGTTCCTGTTATGGCAGGCCCCGGCTCTACAACAGAGACAAACATTGCGAGCTTGAACCTTGCGGTCATTGTCTACAAACACGAAGTCGGTACCTACCCTAGATCGCTGGCACTCCTGTTGGACCCGACGGAGAACTTCCCCAGTGGAACACTGGAAGCCAAGGAGTTGCCCGTCGATGGATGGAGCCAATCTTTTTTCTACAGCTTTGATGAACAGGCTGGCGGGTACAGGATTTGGTCACCGGGACCGAATGGGGTGGACGAGAAGGGTGGCGGAGACGACCTAGAGTTCGTCGGCCGCAACTAGGCGAAGAATCATTTCTCAACCATCTCTATCTCTCGGGAAACGCCTGCGCCGGATTAAGTCTCTGCGCCGTGCGCGACGCTTCCTCGCGAAGTGGGCGATGCGTGTCTTCGGCACTCGGCTCTACCGACTGAGCTCAATGACCTGGAAGGTAGATGTTCACAACGGCGAGAAGCTAGAAGCCGCCAAGGGCAAAGGTGGCGGATACTTCATGTCGCTCTGGCACGGGAAAATGCTGATCGGCTTGCCCTTCCACAGAAACCGTGGTTACAAGGTGCTTGTATCAGCCAGCGGTGACGGGGACATTTCGGAGCACTTGCTAGAGTCGTTTGGTTACGGCGTCATTCGTGGATCATCAAGTCGCGGGGGTGCGAAAGCTTTGCGCGCGATGCTCGTCGCCTTGAGTGAAGGCAGCGTGCTAGTGATTACCCCCGATGGTCCACGTGGACCAACACACTCAATGAATCCGGGCTTAGCTTGGATGGCGCGCGCGACAGGTCACAGTGTAGTGCCTTGCGGTTTTGCCTGCAGCAAGGCTTGGCGCGCCAATAGTTGGGATCGCATGATGATTCCAAAGCCCGGCGCAAAGGTTGTTTTCTACTACGAAGAGCCTGTGTTCGTTTCGCGCGATGCTGATGAAGCAGAACAGGCGCAGGCTACCGAGTTAATTCGAGAACGCATGCTCGAAGCCGAAAGGGGTGCTGCTGCGGTCTTGGGTCAGAGCTTCCCAGAATGATACGCGTCGGCCCCGCCGGTTGGTCTTATCCGGATTGGGAGGGAATTGTCTATCCGAAGCCCAAGCCACGCGGATTTCATGGCTTGGCTTTCTTGGCGAAACACTTCAGTTGTATCGAAGTCAACAGCAGTTTCTATGCCATGCCAAACCCCCTGCACGCAGAACGTTGGGTTGAGCTAGTGGATGACTATCCTGACTTTCGTTTCCTGAGCAAGTTAAACGGTAGCTTCACACATGAAAGCGTGATGGACGGGGAGGAGTTTCAACGGGCGGTGGGCGCCTTTCAGTTGGGCATCCGTCCACTGCAAGACTCCGGAAAACTGGGAGCCATTCTGATTCAATTCCCAGTGTCGTTCAGTGCCACTCCAGCGGGGGCCGAACGCTTGCTTCGGCTGTTCGATGCCTTCGAAGCAAACACTCTGGCGCTTGAGTTACGCCACTCTAGCTGGTTCGTGGAAGAGCACTACGAACTCCTACGCAAACGTGAAGTATCGCTTCTCCACATCGACCTACCGTCTGCTGCAGAGCATCCGCCGGAAGATGTTCCAGTAACCGGCCGGATCGGCTACCAGCGTTTGCACGGCCGGAACAAGGACACCTGGTTCCAAGCCGATGTTGGCCGCGATAGGCGTTACGACTATCTGTACGGAGCAGCTGAGCTTGAAGAGATTGTCCGCACCACGAAACGACTAGAGGCTCAAAGCGAAGATGTCTACGTGATCACCAACAACCACTTTGAAGGCAAGGCAATCGCTAATGGCCTGGAAATTCAGGCAGCCTTACAGAGTGCTCCAGTCCTAGCGCCTGCGGAACTCATCGCGCGCTACCCGCACTTGCAAGGCATCGCGAAGTCCGTCGGACAGCAGCGCCTGTTCTAGGGAACCCTTAGAGCTTGAAGTCCAAGCTGAACACCACGGCTTGGCCCTCGGTGTGGTTGTAAGCTTGCAGTTCCTGATAGAAGCGCAGATCGGCATGTCCACCCCAACCGGGCAAGTCATAACGCGCACCGAGGCCCAGGCCCGCTACGCCGTAGAAGCCAATGTCGAGGTTGGCGTCCGCACCACGGTCTCGACTCGTCTGCCAAACTCCGTAGCCCACGACACCTAAGTTCCAGTGTTCATTTACGTGCTTGCCGATGGACCAATCGAGCACCACATCGTCTCCGGGGCGTAAGTCGACTCCACTGACCTTGCTGTGCTGCTCCCAACGAACCATGAACGAAGAATGCCAGTCGCGTTCCACATAGGGGTAGTAAGTTAAGGCGAGTGAAAGTTGAAAGGTGGTGAAGCCTTTGCCGCTCCCGTCGTCGCTATCGGAACTGGCATTGCCATTGTCCAACCAGTAGCCGGTACCGAAGGACAGGTAACCCTTGTCGCCGACCCAATAAAGCCCGAGGGGCTCCAGGTAAGCGTCGCCGAAATCGAGCCCGCTAATTTCTGAAGTCACAGAGCGCGCATTGGGCGCACTGTTGACGAGTGAAAGGACTCCGTGGGCAACATATTGACCGCCAAAAATCTTCCACGGTGAGGTCCAAGCCGCCTTGAAGTGGTCCGAGAGGTGCTCAACGCTTCCGGAGGCACCAGTGAAGTTTCCGTGGCGGTCGTACTCGGTGGGCGCCGTGTAGATGTAGACGATGTTTTGATACGTCATTCCTGATTCAGGTCGCTCGGCCGTCTCGAAACCGTAGAAGCCAGGAACCGCATGCCCGGTGCGAAGCGGAGCTGCGGATTGGGCTACAGCGATACTCGAGAGCGCGACGTTTGCCGCGAGCAAGCAAAGGAGTCTGTGGAGGAAGCGATTGGGGGTAACGACCATGGGTATCTTGAGCAGGGCTGAGTGATGGCACACTATACTTGAACCCGTGGATTCCCAATCGATAGTGGCTTTGATCTACGTGGGGACCCTAACCGTGCTCGCGGTATTTGGTTTGCATCGATTGTGGATGATCCTGCGTTTTCGATGGGGAGCAGAGGAACAGGAACAGGCGAAGGGCGACGCGCTACCCGGAATTACGGTTCAATTGCCCATCTTCAACGAGCGCACCGTGGCAGCACGCCTTCTACAGGCAGTGGCTCGGATCGACTATCCAGTCGACAAGCTTGAGATTCAGGTTCTCGACGACTCCACGGATGAAACCCGCGAAGTCGTCGAGGAAGAGCATAAGAAGCTTTTGGAGGCAGGGCTTGATGCAAAGATCCTGCGCCGTACCCAGCGCGTCGGTTTCAAGGCCGGTGCGCTTGATGTGGGGCTAGCCAAGGCGAGATACGACCTTCTGTGCATTTTTGACGCGGACTTTGTCCCAGCCTCGGATTTTCTACGGCGCATGCTGCCGCACTTCGAAGGCGAAGGAGTCGGAATGGTTCAGGCGCGTTGGGGCCATGACAACCGCGACGAGTCAGCGCTCACTCGGGCGCAGGCAACCTTGCTCGACGGACACTTCGTGATTGAGCACAAGGTGCGCCACGACTCGAATCTATTCTTCAACTTCAACGGAACAGCGGGTATCTGGCGGCGTGAGGCCATCATGGACGCGGGTGGCTGGCAGCACGACACGCTGACGGAAGACTTGGACCTCTCCTATCGAGCGCAACTCGCTGGCTGGCGATTTGTGTATGCGCCGTACATCGTTGCACCCGCAGAACTACCACCGACTATCTCGGCATTCAAGTCACAACAGCATCGTTGGGCGAAGGGCAGCATGCAGGTCATTCGCAAGCTTGGTCGGCGCATCCTATTCTCAAGCGAACCCTTGCGAGTTCGCCTGGAAGCTACGGCACACTTAACCGCTTACTTGGGATCACCCTGTTTGTTGTTACTCGCGGCGATCTTACCTCTGATGGTCAACCAGAGCGTTGTACTTCCCCAGTGGCTACACCTGGTGGCCTTTGTGCTGTGCACGATTTCCGTGGTGACTTTCTATGAAGGAAGCCAACGCGCAATCGGCCGTCGGGTAGGGCAAAGATTGCGCGATACACTGATGGCTGTTTCGCTCGGAACGGGCATGTGTATCAACCAGTCGCGCGCAGTCTTGGAGGGCATGCTCCCTTCGGTGGGGACATTCGAGCGAACGCCTAAGCGGGGCGATGCCCCAATTGAAAACCAGTACAAGGGCATGGTGCGCCAAGCGCCCATGCTCGAACTGCTCTTCTCCGCTTGGTTCGCTTGGGGAATGTATGCAGCCGTCCGCAACGGCAACTGGGGAGTGCTGCCCTTCATGGCGCTCTTCTTCGTGAGCTTCGCTTGGGTCGGGAGTCTCGGCCTCGGCGACCTTTGGCGGAGCCGCAACAGTTCCTGAACTACTCTGCGAGCGACGGTTCACTGCGGCGCCAAGCGAGCGCACCTTCCACGGCTACCCAAACGGTTAGAACCGCGATCACACCACCGACACCCGCAACAAGCCACTTCTCTGCGGCGAAGTCGCGCAAGACCTGGACAGTCATGGCACAGATCGTGATGACCATGACGATCACGGCAGGAATCGAGTAGTAAGTCGAACGACGCCCGAGACTGCGCAAGTAGAGCGCAGTGATGAGCAGAGTGAAGGCAGCTAAAACCTGGTTAGTTGCGCCGAATACGGGCCACAAACTCTTCGCGCCTTGATCGTAGTCGGCATAGATCAAAACGAGCACAGACCCTGAAGCAAAGGCTCCAGCGAACCAGCGGTTCTTCAGCGGTTTGATGTTGTAGATCTCCCCAAGCTCGGCCAAGACCATGCGCTGAATACGGAGTGCCGTGTCGAGACTGGTGGCTGCGAATGAGATCACTAGAACCGCAACGACAGTCATCCCGATCTCTGTACTGAGCCCCAAGGCACTCAGGAAGCTAGCTGCGCCGTTGACGAAAGCCATCAGTGCCTCGCCAACCTGTGGCAAGGGCAAGGAACCTTCGGCGCCGCTAGCGGCTATTCTTGTTTGTAGAAAGTCCCAAGCGTGCCCGTGATCTGCGCCGCTCCAAAGCCCGCAGGCGACAGCCATCGTTGCCAAGATAGCGAGCGCTGCTTCAGTGAGCATAGCGCCGTAACCAATCTTGCGCGCATCGGTGATGCAGGAGATTTGCTTGCTCGTCGTGCCTGATGCAACCAGCCCATGGAAGCCCGAGATTGCGCCACATGCAATCGTGACAAAGAGGAGCGGGAAAACAGCCGGCAACGCGCTCAACTCGCCGATAGGCGGCGCGGCGAATTCGGGGTTCGACAAGAAGAAGCCGATAAACAGTGCGCTCAATCCAACGACGAGTTGATGACTATTAATCAAGTCGCGGGGTTGCAGCAAGAACCACACGGGCAAACTGCTAGCGATGAAGGCGTAGATCATCAGCGCTACCAGCCAGAAGTCTTTGGAGGCTAATAACGAGCCGGGAGTTGGCGTCCACAAAACGCCGGTGGCAGTTCCAAAGATCATCAGATACAAGCCAGCCAAGGCCGCGATAGATGGAATGAGAAGAGATCGCTTTCTCTTGTAGCCCCACCAACCGATGGCGAGCGCCACGGGGATCTCAAGGTTGACCGGCAGAATGCTCGCGGGAAATTTTGCAAAGAGCCCTGCGATTGCGAAGGCAAACACTGCGCCCACAAGCCAGATCAGGAAAAAAATGATCAGGAGGAAAAGAACTCTTGAGCGTGGACCAATGAATCGATTGGCCAGGTTGCCCATCGTTTCACCGCGATGCCGGACGGACAGAACGAGCGCGCCGAAATCGTGAGCAGCTCCCATGAATATGACGCCAAGCACAATCCAAACGAGCGCGGGCACCCAACCCCAAACGATCGCCATGGCAGGACCGAGAATAGGTGCAGCGCCGGCGATCGATGAGAAGTGATGCCCCCAAAGCACTTCAGCCTTGGTCGGGACAAAGTCCACACCGTCTTCCTGGTCGATAGCCGGAACCGGTTCATTCGCGTCGAGTTGGAAGACTCGCCGAGCCAGGTGCCGGGAGTAGAAGCGGTAACCAAGCACCAAGGCGCAGAGGCTCCCGATGGTAACGAGAATCGCAGACATCGAGGGCCTCCCTTTTAGTTGCGGACTAGCGCAGCGGAGTGCTCGTCAAACGATCAACGAGATCCATCTTCGTGATGATGCCGAGCACTTGATCGCCGTCGACGACAACGCCGACTTCACCGCGGGAGAAGAGCTCAAGCAACTTGCCCGCATCATCATCGTTATTGATCGTGTGCACCGAACGGAACATGACCTCTGCAACCGCCGATGCAAGCGAAGCTCTGCCTTCAACGATGCGCGATAGAAGGTCCGATTCTGTAATGATTCCGACCAGGCGACCGTCATCGAGAACAGGCATTTGGCTGACGCCAAATTCCTTCATGCGCATCACCGAATCTGAAACGGTGTCAGAGCTTGCCGCTGAGACCAGATCGCGCTTCGGTATTTTGAGCAGCAAGTCGCCAACCGTATCGGACTCCCAACTGAGATCGGTGAAGCCGTGCTCCTTCATCCACTGATCGTCCATGAACTTGGTCATGTAGTTACGAACCGAGTCAGGGAGCAAGGTCACGATGCGCTTATCGGGACCATATTTCTTAGCGACCTCGACAGCTGCCCACATCGCCGAACCAGAACTACCTCCACAGAGAAGGCCTTCTTGGCGAATCAAACGCCGCGACATCAGGAACGACTCACGGTCTTCCGACTTAATCCACTCGTCGACCAGGTCGCGGTTGAGTACATCCGGAATAAAGTCATAGCCGATGCCTTCGACATAGTAAGAACCGATCGGACTCGGGCCGGCCAGCAAGGAGCCGACTGGATCAACACCAATGATCTTGACGTTGGGCAGAGCCTCCTTGATGACTTTCGCGACCCCGGAGATCGTTCCTCCGGTTCCGGCTGTCATCACGATGTAGTCGAGTTTGCCGTCCGTTTGTTCAAGAATCTCACGGCCCGTACCTTCGTAGTGGGCGAGAGGATTGTCCTTGTTCGCATACTGGTCAAGAATGTGCGAGTCGCTCAAGATCTTCTGAAGATGGATCGCCACGGAAATGTGACTATCGGGCGAGTCGAAGGCGGCCTCTGTGGGCGTGCGAATGATCTCTGCACCAAGAGCCTCAAGGGTCACTTGCTTCTCGTGACTCATCTTCTCCGGCATGGTGATGATCATGCGATAGCCGTGAACTGCAGCGGCCATAGCCAGGCCGATTCCGGTGTTACCGCTCGTGGGTTCGATCAACGTATCACCAGGCTTAATGCGGCCGGACTCTTGAGCGACCTCAAGCATGCGGCGCCCGATGCGGTCCTTGACCGATCCACCGGGATTGAGATACTCGCACTTGGCGAGAATCTCGCAACCGGTCGACTTGCCGACACGGCGCATGCGGACCAGGGGGGTGTTCCCTACGGCTTCGAGAATAGAGTCGTGAATGTGTTCCACGGGTGCGGTTTCCTATGCGGTAACAGTGACGGGGCGCAAATGCGATTCCCGCCGATTGTATTCCCTAGGCATAAGATAGAGCTATCCTGATTCCTGCTTCGCGAGGGCAAGCGCCGACTCTTTCTTCGGAATGAGGGCGATCTCGTTCTCTGCGCAGAGCCCAACGTGCCAGAATCAAGGTGTGAGCCAACAAACCCTCGTTCTCCAGATTCCAGCTTCAGAGCACGCGGCCTTGCGCGAACGCCTTGACCAGGGCAGCTTCGAATTTCGCAGTGTTCCCCACGCGCTCTTGAGCGTGAAGGGTGAAGGAGTGGTCGCGACGCTCTACAAGTCGGGTAAATTCGTGGTCCAGGGCGCAGGAGCGGCCTTTTTCCTGGAGCGCTTCGGTGGTGGCCAGGCTCCAAGGCCCAAGGCGGAGCCCAAAGAGCCTGTGCAGGCGGAGATCTCAAACCGCACGACAGTGGGCAGCGACGAGACGGGCAAGGGCGACTTCTTCGGGCCGCTGGTCGTCTGCGCCGTGCGCTTGAATTCGGACGAAGCCCGCCATTGCCTTGAGGCGGGTGTGATGGATAGCAAGCGCATCACGGACCCTAAGGCACTGCAACTTGGGGCTTGGCTGCGCCGAGAAGTACGGCACTCACTGCAGGTTCTGAATCCGAAGGATTACAACCGGGCTTGGAAAGCATCGGGATTGCACACCCTACTGTCACGCCAACACGCTGCGGCGATCCGAGCGGCGTCAGAAAAAGGAGATCGAGTCATCATCGACCAATTCTCTAAGAAGGATGAAATCGGCCCGCTACTGAAAGACTTGAAGCTCGACATTGAGCAGCGTCCGAAAGCAGAGTCAGAAGTCGCTGTTGCCGCAGCCAGCATCATTGCGCGAGCAGAGTTCCTGATCCTCCTGCGCGAGCTGGGGAGTGAATTTGACCTAGTCTTGCGCAAGGGAGCGGGTGCCCCAGTCGATGCGGTTGGCGCCGAGTTCGTGACTCGCTACGGGATCGAGCGGCTCGGCGACGTAGCAAAGGTGCACTTCAAGAACACCGAAAAGGTCATGAGCCTGTTGCGCGGGCGCTAGTCGAGTCGTGCGCTTCGAGCATTACTCCGGCGCGGGCAACCGCTTTCTGCTAATCGAGACCACAGAGATCTCGAGTGATTGGGCAAGCGTTGCTATTGCGGCCTGCGCAAGAGAGGGAAGCGACGGATTGTTAATCCTCCACTACGCTGTGGACCGCGCCTGGCATATGATCATCTTCAATGCTGATGGGACGCGGCCAGAAGCCTGTGGCAACGGTTTGCGTTGCATCGCATGGCACTTGACGCGCACGGGGGGCGGAAGTGTCACGACTATTCAAACCGATGCGGGGCCGAGACGCGTGGAGGTCTTACAACGAAGTGGAAACACTGCGAGCGTTGTTACCGAGATGGGAGTCTTGCATACTCAGAAGGTAAACGGCGACTTGCCGAGAATCAGTGGGCTGCTAGAAGTCTTGAACGTCAACATTGGCAATCCACACTGTGTCTTGCGCGTGGAGGATGAGCGTGACGCTCCCGTTGAATTCGTGGGCCGTTCCCTTCAAGATCACACTGACTATCCGCACGGCGTCAACGTCGGGTTCTTGAGTTTGCGCGATAGCAGCTGGCACTTGCGTGTTTGGGAGCGAGGTGTCGGGGAAACATCCGCTTGTGGGACAGGGGCCTGTGCCGCCAGCGCGCTGATATCCGAGAAAGGCACAGAAACCATGATTAAGATGCGTGGGGGACCACTACGTGTTCGGCTTGGTTTGAACTCTTGCGCAGAATTGTTTGGAGAGGCTGTGTATCTAGGCGACTGTGAACTCGATCTTGCAGAGTCCATGCCGGATTCGAGGGACAGTGCGCGGAAGGCACGTTAGAGATGGGGTTTCTACTCCAAATCATGTTGGCTCTGTGCAGTCTTGTGGTGAGCGAGAGCATTGATGAATCAACCACTCAATTGCCCTGGGCTGTCTTCGCCATCGCTCCACTGCCGTATGCTGTCACTTGGCTGCGGAAGCGGGCATCTAGGGCTGGTGCTTACAAGCGGGCTAAATTTGTCGCGCGCGTGGAAGCACTTGTGCCCGTTCTGATGCAGTTCGTTGCGGTAGCCTTTTTCGGATGGATGCGTTCATTGGAAGAGTGGTTTACCGCCGACTTGTCCGTGCTCACCTGGCCAAGTCCTATTGTCCTGTTGGCGCTCGCCCCTTTCGTTGTCTACACCGCGATTGCCATCGATGCACAAGCACGTGGGGTTGCTTCAAGCAATGTTGAAGTTCGCCGCAGCATGCGCTCTTTTCAGTTGCGCATGTTCCTTGCCGGGCTTGGCCCGATCTTTGGATACATCTTGGTGGCTGCCTTCCTTGGACGCTGGGAATACCTGCGCATCGGAGTTGAAGAGGTCCGCCTATTTGGGATTGCGTTCACCGCGGTCTTGGCCGTTAGCGCTATCCAGTTCTTGCCGTTCTTTTTGCGCTGGACTTGGGAAACCGAACGGCTGACAAGCGGTCCGCAACTTGAGTTGCTCGAGAGAGTTGCTGGCCTGGCTAAGTTTCGTTGCGAAGAGTTGCTCGTTTGGAAGACGGGCAACATGATGGCCAACGCAGCCATCGTCGGCTTGTTTCCAAGCTCACGCCGGGTGTTCTTCACAGACGTGTTGCTTAGGCAAATGTCGCCACGACAACTGGCAGCTGTTTACGCCCACGAGATTGGGCACGCTAAACGTTTTCATGTGCCGATCCTTCTGGTTTGGGCCCTGGCCTTCTTTGGCGGTTTGGACGGCTTGCTGTCTTGGGCAGAGTTCGGCGACCAAGAGCTAGAGCTTCTGGTCCTGCTCTTCGGGATGTTCCTATGGCTTCTTGGCTTTGGATGGCTATCGCGACGCATTGAACTCGAAGCGGACCTCTTTTGCCTCGATCTCCTGCGCGACGCAGTCGGCATTTCGAGCGCGCTTCTAGCGGTGGCTCCCGCAAACCCTGGCCGTTCTGGCTGGCGGCATTTCAGCACCTACAAGCGTATCGATTTCGTAGAGCGGGCAGCTCTGGATCCTGAAGTCGGACGCGGGCTGCGCCGGCGGCTGAGGGTCGTGGCGACGATTGGGTTGGCGTTGTGTCTGGGAGTCGGTGTTCAGCAGACGGAGGCAATGGCCACAGACTTTCCGGCGGAGCGCACCGTTGTCGATCTGCGCCTGGGTCATTTCGCTCAGGCAGCCGAACGCAGAGCGACCTGGGGGCCTGAATTGGAGGGCAAGCAGTTGGAATTGCTCGCAGCCCTGGTCAGTTTGGCAGAAAGCGCGGGCCTCAAAGACTCGGAAAGCCGCATTGCCGCGGTCGAAACCTGCTCAAATCGGGCTTCTATGGCCCTAAAAGGTGGTTTTCTTAATGAAGCTACCGGTTGGC
>JBLIOI010000065.1:0-26858 GCA_047639675.1 Planctomycetota bacterium
CAGCCAGTTCAAGCCAGCGGCTGACCGTGTTCCAACACAGCCCTTCGATGCGAGCTATGGCTGCCTTACTGACGCCTTCAACACTGAGGGTGGCAACGCGGTCGAACTTGCGCATGGAATGCTGGAGGCGTTCGTAGGCCGTACCCGATGTCGCCCCAAAGGTCTTGCCGCACGCGGTGCAGCGATAACGACGCCGTCTCCCCCGCTTAACTTTGGAGAAGCCGTGTAGCGCAATGTTGCCGCTGTCAGACTTACCGTAGACCTCACATGCCTCGCTTGGGCACGCCATCCGACTTATTGCGGTCCGCATCAATTTGTCTCGCTCATGATCGTCGAAGTCTAAACAGGCCGTAACCAACTGGGAAACCTAGCCTTGCGCACGATCCGTAACAGGCGACTGCGCAAGCACCGCCGTATCTGATTGCGCGGGCTCAGTACTACTGCTGCCGTGTATGCTGCAAGCCCACCGCGCTCTAAACCTCGATTGCCCATGCTGGAACTTCTTCGCTGCCTTGTCCTCTCAGCACCCCTTTGCCTAACTGCGTTTTCGCAATCGCAAGACGAGGTCACGACGATCCCCGACGTCCACGACGACTGGGTCGATCTCATCGGGTCCGACCTCGCCGACCACTGGCGGCAGGTGAATTGTGATATGAGCACCTTTCAGCTCGTCGACGACCCCAAGAGCGAGGATCGCAAAATGATCCTCTGCACTGGAAAGCCGACCGGTGTTATGCGGACGGTTGGAGTCTACGAGAACTTCGTGTGTGAGTTTGAGTGGCGCCACATGACCAAAGGCTGGGGTGCCAACGCCGGGTTCTTTCTCTGGTCAGATGCAAGACCCGCTCTGGGCGTACCGTTCACTCGCAGCGTTGAAGTTCAGGTCGCCAACTTCGATGAGAACTCCAATTGGTACACGCGCCATGGAGACATCTTCCCGATTCACGGTGCCTCGATGACACCCGACCCACGCTATGGTCGTTGGCAGGGAGGCTCGCGTTCGTTGCCACTTGAGTTTCGTGCCAAGGGAACGGGAGAATGGAATCACTATCGTTTGACCTGCATCGATGGAACGGTGCAACTTGAGTTGAACGGGGAGCTGGTATCTGCGGGCTTCCACGCATCGCCTCGCAAGGGGCATATCTGCATTGAGTCGGAAGGCGGTGAGGTTCACTTCCGCGATTTGCGCATCTTACCGCTGGCTCCCGACCCTCAAGGCTTGCGCTTGCAGGATGTGGCCGAACTTGCCAATGAACAGCAGAGGGTCGTGCCGATCTACAACGGCCTCAACTTGAACGGATGGACTGCCGCAGCGGAGAACGCTTGGCAGACGCAGGATTGGAAACTCGTCGGCACGCAAGCGGGTCAATTGTCCTACGCCTTGCCGCCGGGCGACTTGGAGCTCTCAATCGATTTCAACTTTCGAAAGAGTGGCGACGATCAAGAACAAGCTGTCCTTCCAATGGAACTCCCTATTCGCCTATCCAGTGGCGATAAGGTGCAAACCTTTCCCCTACACAACATCGCTCCAGGAAAGTGGTGCCGAGTTCAATTGACCCGCACCGCGGGATCTTGGATCTACAGGATTAACGGTTCCGAACCAGCAGCTTTGACCATGCCATCTGGCGAGCCCACTGCTCTAGTCCTCGCCGTGGAAACCTGTCCAGTGGAGTTCTCGAGTCTGTTGCTCGCTACCGAGCCATCCAAGAAGTCTGGTTTGATCGCACCGAGAGTCGCTCCGCTCAAGATTGCCTGCCTTGGTGATTCAATCACATACGGCTCACTCGTCGCCGACCGGGAGCACAACTCCTACCCGGCTCAGATGGGTAGAATCCTTGGTTCAGGCTATGAGGTGCGAAATTTCGGCCAGGGCGGAACGACTCTCCTGCGTGCGGCGGACGCACCCTATTCGGAAACTGAAGCCTTTCAGCAGGCTCTCGATTGGAAGCCCGACATAGCCATCGTGATCCTCGGAACCAACGACACCTGTGAAGACGCTTCCCGAAAGAATTGGACGCACAGCGAAGACCTAGAGAGCGATTCAAGGCAACTGGCATCCAAGCTCTTTGAGAGTGCGGAATGCTCGCGCATCCTCTTTTGTACTCCCCCACCCATATTTCCTGACGCAAAGGGTTTGGAAGATGCGCGGCGTAGCAATCTTCAAGACCGCCAACCGCGGCTCGCTCGCATCTACGAAGCTTTGAAAGAGGTGGCGCGCGAGGATGCCCGCATCGAATTCGTCGACCTAGGCCGAGTGTTCAAAGCACCCATGACGGTCGATGGTGTCCACACCACTCCCTTCGGTGCGCGCGCCATGGCTCGGCGCTTGGCCGAGACCTCACGTATGCAACCTGGAACAGACATTCCTCTGAGCGAGCAATTCGCCGAGCGCGAAATCGCTTCCGTATCTAGCGAGTTCAACGGGTATCGCCGCTACGACTTCAGCATCGATACTGCGGCTACAGTTTCTGTGAACTGCATCCTGGTAGAACCTGAATCGCCCGCAAAAGGTCATCCGTGGATCTGGCGCGCGCGCTTCTTTGGGCATGAACCCGAGCTCGACTTGGAACTCTTAGCGCGTGGCTATCACCTTGCTTATTGCGATGTGAGCCAACTCTTCGGTGCGTCTGAAGCCATGGGTCGTTGGGATCAGTTCTTTGAATTGTGCACCGACTTTGGTCTCTCAAAGCGCGTGACCCTTGAGGGAATGAGCCGGGGCGGACTGGTGGCAATCAACTGGGCCGCAAGCCGCAGTGCAAACATCCAAGCCATCTACCTAGACAACCCCGTGTGCGACTTTCGCTCCTGGCCGGGAGGGCTGAGCGGGAAGCGCTCCGACTCAGATTGGGAGGCCTGCCTGCGGGCCTACGGTCTAAGCGAAGACGAGGCCATGGACTACGCGCATATGCCCTTGGATCGATTGACTCCTCTCGCAGATCTGCGCGTCCCGATCTTCCTCGTCCAAGGGAGTGCCGACAAGGTAGTGCCCGCCCTGGAGAACGGCGAGCGCTTGATCCAGATCTACCGAGACGCGGGGGGTCCCATCGAGGTCTGGAGAAAACCAGAAGCGGGCCATCACCCACATGGATTGCATCCTGTCTCCCCCTTGCTTCGTGGTCTTCTTCGTTCCGCAGGCCGCGGCCAGAACCCAGCCACCCACGCCATGCCTTCAGCAGAATACCGCGGCTCGCCAGCTGGTTGGGGCGGCGGAACCTGGTGGGATGAAGCAGAAAAACTTCGCGAGCTCGGTCAGCAGCATGCAACAGTCACCCTCGTCTTCCTTGGCGATTCGATCACCCAAGGGCTTACAGGTTCTACCGATCGCGTAGCGCGCGTTGACGGACAACGCATCTTTGATCGCTATCAAGGCGCGCGCAGTGCCCTCTCGCTTGGGATCAGTGGAGATCGCACGGAGCACCTGTTGTATCGAATCCAACACGGCGCCCTGCAATCGATGAACCCTAAGGTCATCGTCTTGGCCATCGGCGTCAACAACGTCAATGCAGCTGGCCATTCGGGCTTCGAGACTTCAGAGGGTCTGGCTGCCGTTGTGAATGGCTTACTAGAGAGAGAGCTCGCAAGCCACGTCCTGGTTTGTGGTCCCTTCCCCGCCGGCCCCACAGCTAAAGATCCAAGACGTATGGCCCTCGACCAAGTTCACAAGCGAGCTGCACGTCTCGCAGAACATTCGAGGGTCACTTATCTTGATCTGCGCCCTTTGTTCCTGGACGAGCATGGGAAGCCCAATTCAAAGATGAGTGGCGATCACATCCACATCACCGCCGAAGGACAAGAAGCATGGATGGCCGCCATCGAGCCTAGCCTTCAAGCTCTTCTAGCTGAATGAATTCGGATCTGGCTCTAAATCGGCAATCGTGATAAATCAGTAATTAGCCTGAGGGGCCAAGTCTTGTAGAAGTCTTTGGATTCCGGGCCGTCAAGGCGGAAGAAAAGGAAGAAGTTGTCGCCGCAAGGGCGGTGATGAACACGATGCGGTCCTGGAAAACTTAGAAGCTAGAACTAGAGGGCCTGAGAAAACGGGTCCGCCCGCGAACGCGTCATCCCCGCTTGCAAAGAGTGGCGAGCAGACTTCACTCTACCCGCACCCGGCGTCACCTCGACGGGCACGGAACGAACGACCACGAACATCACCCGACTCTCGAACCGGACCTACAGAATTGTCCAACGCTACGATCCCTGAACCGCAGAGCGCGAGCTCATCGTCCCCCGTCACCACGATCTTCGCACGCCGAGTCCGGCCGGGCTCGGAAGAGCGCTACGAGGAGTGGCTCGCGGGGATCTCACGCAGCTCATCGGGGTTCGCAGGCAACCAGGGTACGACGATCCTGCGCCCTGGCGAGGGACGTGATGATTACATCGCCATCACACAGTTCGACGGCGAGGACACGCTCGAAATTTGGCTGCGCTCGACGAAACGCGGCGAGTGGCTCGAGAAGCTACAAGAGATCGACATTTGCCGTGAAGAGGTGTTATCCATGGCTGGCATGGAACGCTGGTTTACCCTTCCGAACCAAGGCGCGAACCGAATGCCCCCGCGGTACAAGACCGCGGTCCTGGTCTTCCTGGGCCTCTATCCCTTGGTGTTGATGCTGGACACCCTTCTGGGCCCAAGTCTGGCGGGGCTACCTAAGCCAGTTCAGGTGCTCATTTCATTATTGATCTCGGTACCGATGATGGTCTGGATCGTCTTGCCGCTCCTAACCCGTGTGCTCTTCCGATGGCTCCACCCGAGCCCAAGTGGGGGCGCAAGCTAAAGAAGGCGCGGGCTCGAATCAGTCCTCTCGGCATTCACAAGAAGTCCGCTCGCCTCTCTCGGCACACAAACGGTCCCCTGCGCAACTGGGAATCGAAGGGACAACAACAAGAAGGGACCTGGGAGATCCCGCAGTATCACACTGAGCTGTCCCCAAGGACGAAGGTTACTTGCGCGCCCCCGGACTCGAGGTTGCTCAGTTTGAACTGCCCATGGTGAAGGCTGGCTATCCAACTTACGGTCGCTAATCCGAACCCAGCCCCAAGCCGGGATGGCATTCCCCTGAAGGGCTTGCCAGCTATGCTCAGGACATCCGCTGGAAAGCCCGGCCCGCTATCGCAAACCGTGATTGTGGAGCCGGCCACAGAGACTCGCACCCCGTTACCGTCGCTTCCCCCAACTCCATGCTTCGTCGCATTCTCCAATAGGTTGCGGATCGCGATGCGCATCAGTCCTGGGTCAATTCTGCGCACAACCTCCTGTGCTTTGAACTGACCTAAAAAGGGATCGGGAAGGCACGCCTCCACAAGCAAATCCAATCGCACGGAATCGGTACGCAACACGACTTGCCCCGCTTCCAAACGGGCGAATAAGAGCAAGTCCTCGATAGTCTCGCTGGTCTTTCCAGCCAACCCTCTCAGCCGCCGAAGAGCAAGGGGCGCTTCTTCATCTCCTGCGAGTGCAGAATCGGCAACCGCAAGAATACTGGCCATGGGATTGCGGAGTTCATGGGCTGCAGCTGCCAAGAACCTCTCTCGCTGGATAAGCGCCTGAGCCAAGGGCTGCAGGCTGTATTTCGCGAGCCACGTTCCCACGGCCAAGCCAACAACTCCCAACGCGAGGACGCCCAAACCTAGCTGCATAGCGAACTCACGCTTATCACGATCAACTTCAACTGTATCAGTGGTCACCACGATTGCAGCATGGGGCACTTGATCTTGATCTTCTAGGTAGGTGGGAATCGAGAGTATCCGCTGGGGCGTACCAGCAATGGAGCTAACGACTGTACGCTCCAGGACCATCGCCTGCAGGGCCGCGTCCAACAACCCCGACAGTGGAGTCGTCGGGTTCTCAGGCTCTAGGTAAACCGCAGGGCCGTTCCTTGGATCGACTACCCAGACTTCAACATCCAATGGAAAAAAGGCAGCCTCTTCATGAAGCGCTCCATCATGGAATTGGCCAACCCCATCGAACCACGTAAGACCATAGACCACGGTTGCGAGAACCTCGAGTCGGCCATCAAGCTCCCTGTCTCGCAGTTGTGAGTTGAGCTGAATTGCGAGGGTTGCCAGCAGGCTCAATCCCGCAACCCAGGCGAGTGCCCAAGCCAAGATGATTTTCGTCTTGGTCTCTCTCAGAGTTCGGGAGGCAACATCGATTCTATTCACAGGAGGATTCCTCCAACATGTATCCATGCCCCCGGATCGTCCGAATCAGAACCGGATCGCCCAGCTTCCTTCGCAGAGCAGCCACGAGTGCTTCTTCCACATTGGAGAGCGACTCGCGTGATTCGTCCCAACAGGCTTGGTAAATTTCGGAGCGCGAGACAACTTGGTTGACACGTGACACCAACAACTCCAGCAAGGCGTATTCCTTAGGTCGCAATGGGATCAAGTCTCCGCTACGGCGTACTTCTCGCCTCCCCTTGTCGATGTGCACTCCCCCAATTTCGACAATCGAGGACTGAGCTACATCCCCTCGCCGCGCCACAGCAGCGACACGAGCAAGGAGTTCCTCCATGACAAATGGCTTGATCAGGTAGTCGTCCGCTCCAGACTCGAAGCCTAGCAAGCGCTCGTCGACCTGATCGAGGGCCGTCAAGATCAAGACCGGGGTTCGAACTCCACTGCGACGCCAAGCCCGCAGGTGCTCAACCGAGTCTCCATCCGGAAGCAAGCGGTCCAAGATGATCGACGCATATACGTGAACCCCAAGAAGCCAACGAGCTTCTTCACAGCTTTGGGCCGTATCCACCCCATGCCCTAAGGCCCGGAGTCGTCGGGCGATGGCTCCGCGGAGCTCTCTATCATCTTCAACGATTAGCACTCGCATTATTGAATGGTGTGGGCGAACAAGCTTCCCTTTGAGAGCAGAGTTCGAACCCTGCCTCAAAACTACACTGGGCCGACCCGCCCTGCCTATATTGATTCGCCTTGCTCATCAACATCGACAGGGCACCCTCGCATGTAGTCCTCCAGAAAGTACTGCCCGATTCCTCAGCCACGGCCGGCTTAGTTCGAGAAGGTCACGCTCAGACCATCTGTCAGGTTCCAGCCGATGCCGTCGCGGTACCAGTACTGGAATTTCCAAGTGGAACCTGCCGTGATCTGATTGGGGCCAACTCCGGCGGAGCCGTTTTGAAAGTCCACAGAGTGGGCCACAACTCCCGATGCGCTGCCCACAAGAGCTGGGTTGAGCCTTGCGACCGATCCGGAGAGACACAGCCAGCCGGCCCCGAACGGGGTCTGGCCTTCATTCGCTCCATAGAAAAACAGCCCGAAGCTGTTGGGAATCACGCCAGAAGCGACAAGCGTGAAGTTCTCATCACTGATCCCAAATTCACCAACAGCATCGATCTGCGCGGCCACTCCGGATGAATTCGAAGTCGATACGCAAAAGGCATTGACGCACTGGCCTTGGCAGTCCAAGCGTTCGGGTTGCTGCTGAGTCACGCAGTGCACCATCCCGCCACTTGCGTACAAGTTACGGACATCGATTCCAATAACAGTTCGCCCAGGATAGTGCTGCTGCAAGATACCCATGGCTATCGAATCGTTTGGGTCAGCGTAGGTTGGAACCAAGACCACGGTATTGGCCGTATAGAAGTTCACGTAAGAGCCTTTGAAGTTCTGGTTCTGGCCATAGGTCGTCACCACATTGTTGACAGTTAGCGGCAATTCAACGAAGGCGTACGGCTCACCGGTCAAGTCCGTTGCTCCTTGCAGGGTCTGAATGTCAGCATTCGAGAGGCCCCAGTAAGACAAGTCTGGCCCGGACATCGTGACGATGGTCTTTCTGCTGAATCGAGCAAAGCCATCGATGTGGGTGTCGGTTATGTCCAACTGGCCCCCCGCTTGGCCATCCAACCAGATGAACTTGTAGATGCCGAGGGTTTCAGCGAGTTCAACTTCCATTTGAGCTTGGGTCCATCCGGGGTTGCGATTGGGCTCGAGAATGGAACTGCGCGTAGCCATCAAGACGCCACTGCCGTCCATCTCGATAGCGCCTCCCTCCAAGACCACAACGCTCTTGTCGACCCGTGGTACGCCGAGTGAGGCTGCGACCGAAACGGGAACTGGATCGTCTTTTTGATAGGGCGTATCAAAACCCCACCCATTGAATCCCCAATCAGAGATCTTGAGTTGACCGTCTGCGCCATAGACAAAGATGGGCCCATTATCTCGAACCCAACAATCGTCCGTTTTGTGGATCAAGAAATTCACATTTGCCAAGGGGACGCCCGCTTGATTGAGTAGCCCTCGGATCCGGCTTTCCTCCTGTGCGCTGTAGGCGATGATGTGAACATCTTCACTTTGCACGAGCGCGCTCGTCATAGACACCCAAGTCGGATCCAAGTCTTGCTGGTAGAGCAGGCCATAGGTGAAGCGGTGAGGCCATTGCAACCATGTGCCTTCATGGTGCCCATCCTCGCTAGGCGCGACAGCAACTTGACTTTGGCCAAGCGTGGGTACAACGAGCCCCAGGAGTCCTAAGCTCATCGTCAATAGACGACCAATTTGCGAATTGCAGAGATGATTCATCGTTTCCTCCAGAAGGTATTCGGGATCCCTGAGTGGGCAGTGTCCGGTGGAATCCTAGGACTCGAACCTGGCCTTTCCCTGAACTCGGGCACCTCGATCGAGGAAAACATTATTGATGTTCGATGACCTTGCGTAGGTCGCCGCCACCTTGCCTGCTTGCGGGCACATCGTTAGCTCATTCCCGAGTCCTCGCAGAAGTGCTCTACGACAGATCGCTTCGCCTCAGGGATCAGCACTCATTTTCAAGCTCAGGCTGAGGGCATCCAAATCCAGGAATAGGCCTGTCACCCACTTCTTTGGGAACTCATCTCATCGAAACAAAGGCTGAGCGAAATCATGCTCGACCCTGCCAGCGGCCGCGAACCTCGGGGTTCAACGCTTTCCGCTCCCCCGGGGACCTGTGGGCCGATTCATTGGTGGCGCTCCAGTCTGTAGTTGGCCTGCTCGGCGTAGCTATGGTCACAGGCTTGATCTTCGCCAAGTTCGCTCGAGCCAAAGCGCGCATTGCCTTTAGCAACTCAGCGGTCATCACGATGCGCGATGGCATGAAGTCGCTGATCTTCCGCACCGCAAATGAACGGGAGAACACCATCATCGACGCCAGCATGAAGGCCGTCCTGACGTACATAGAGGTAACGCCTGAGGAGGAACCCGTTCGCCGCTTCATCTCCCCCAAGCTTCAACGTTCCGAGACTCCGATGTTCGTCCTCACTTGGCAAGGCACCCACCCGATTGACGAGCACAGCCCCTTCTTCCAGATGACCGCCGAAGACATGGCCAAGGCCGGTGCAGACATTCTTGTCACGGTCACAGGTATCGATAAGGACCTAGCCCATCCCATGCAAGCCGCGCACACATACGAGCTGCGAGGACTCCACCCCGGCGTAGATTGTTCTTCATGAACCGGTGTGCTCTCGCTGCTGCAAGCAGTCACGAAATCGAGAAGGGAGCTGAGAGCGTGGAGTTGGTTCTTTATGGGGCGAGCCTTGTGCCGAGACTCTTATGGAGAAGCCCACAGTTGCGAACTCTGACGCTTGGTTGCCGGGAGACGGAGCCTCCGTGCCTTGGTCTGTTATGAAGATGAAATCACTTAGCTATGGCCGTCGCCGCCTGAATTTTCCTTGAGGATGTCACGGATTCGTCATTCACATGCAGCCGAGCATGAACAAGAGAGCCCAAGGCAGGGTGATGTAGATGTCGCCGCCAAGCTCCGCTCCCTTCGGATTGCTCAGGATGAAGAAGCGATCCGGCGGGACTAGTGAACAAATGGCGGCTTGACGGCCGTTGGCGCTGGAACTCCGGCTTGACTCGCTAATCTATGTGGCACCCAAGTCCCATCCATAATAGACAATGAGTATCCTTCCCCAGATTGTTCGACTTCTCACCGCTGCTTCGATCTGCGCAGTCACCACGCTTGCCCAAGTTCAGAGCGGCGATCCGCCCGCGGTGATCGCCATTGCAAAGAACGTTGACTTGGCGCAGAGCTTTAGCATGAGACTCTTGGTTCGACTCGATCAACCTGCGCCCGAGAATCTCCCGACAATTGCCGCGAATAAGGCATGGGAGTCGGGGGAGATTCGAGACTACACGACCAACAACAGCTACGGCCTTGGCCGAGAGTCAGGGAAGGATGCCGGTTTCGCGATCAGTGTTCTTCCAGACGGCGCATGGACCTGGAACGCTGGCGACGGGACCCGGAGAATCGACCACCGCCCCGAAAGCGCAGACCAAGGGATTGCGGATGGGCTCTGGCATGAGCTTGGGTTCGCGCTGGATCGCGAAGCTGGAGTCGTTCACCTTTACCACGATGGGCGGCGAGTGGCGCTCCACGATTTGCAAGGTCTCGGCGATCTAAGCTCCAGTGCGAGTGTCGTGCAGCTCGGCGAGGTCCCAGGTCTAGCCATCGATGACGTTCGAATCACTCCCGGCGTCGTGTTGCCTGATGAGCTTGCAAAATCCTTCGTCGAGCGCTTCGGCGATCAACGCCAGCCGAAGCCCATGCCAACCTGGGACGGCCGGCCGCTCAAGGTTCTCGCCTGGAACATTTGGCATGGCGGTCGCCGCAAAGGCAAAGACGAAGGTGTCCAGCGAGTCGTCGAGGTGATCGAGGATTCGGGTGCCGACATCGTTCTCATGCAGGAGACCTATGGGAGCGGCCCCAGGATCAGCGGACGCCTCGGTTTCGACTACTACCTGCGTTCAAGCAACTTGTCGATCATGAGCCGCTATCCGATTCATGAAGTGCAACGCTTGTACCAGGGCTTTCGTTTCGGTGGCGCGACCATCGAGCTGCGCCCTGATGTCCACGTCCAAGTCTACTCCTTGTGGATCAACCACTTGCCAAGTGTCGGCCGGGCTCTAGCAGAAGGTGCAACGGCTGACCAACTAGCCCTGGCGGACGCAAAAACCCGCGGCGCCGAGATGGATGCGATCCTGCAAGCCTTGCATCAACACAATGACCCCTCCCCCGCCATCCCCGTCATTGTCGGCGGCGACTTCAACAGCGGATCGCACTTGGACTGGACGGAGCAGGCAGGGCACTTGGGAAACCACCTGGAACGCATTGTGCCTTGGCCTGTCAGTCTGTCGATGGAGCGGGCAAGGTTCATCGACACCTATCGCACGCGGCATCCGGATCCGGTACAGAGGCCCGGGCTCACGTGGTCTCCCGAATTCCCCGAGAGCCATCAGGATCGCATCGACTACGTTTACGCAAGCAAGGGCGACTGGCGTGTCCTCGAATCTGAAGTGCTCGCGGAGCACCAACGCGGGTGGCCGAGCGATCACGCCGCCGTCCTGTCGACTCTTGAGCTTGTCGAGCCGGCGCCGGCTCTCAAGGTCATGAGCTACAACATTCACTATGGGGTGGGCATGGATGAGACCCTAGACCTTGCGCGCATCGCGAGCGTCATTTCGGCCGAGTCCCCCGACCTCGTCGGCTTGCAAGAGATCGGCAATAAGGCGATGGCCGATGAGCTCTCTCGCCTCACCGGAATGACCGCTGTCTTCGGCCCCTCCAAAGGCAACGACGATATGTACGGTGACGCAATCCTCAGCAAGCATCCATTCGAGTGGGTTGGCAACCTTGCTCTTCCCAGCGCTAGCTCCAGCCGCTACCAAGCCATGGCCGTCGATGTCGACCTCTCTGCAATCTACGGAACCGGTGCATCCCTGCGCTTCGTGAACACGCACTTCGATTGGACGGACAGCATTGGATCCCAGGAGTCTCGCCGCGCATCCGTGGATGTCATCGAACGGGAATTTTGTGACTCGCTGCCGGGTCTCGCATTGTTGGCTGGTGACTTAAACGCTGTTCCTGGAAGCCGGCCCCTGACCGATCTCCACGACGCTGGCTGGCACCTACCTCAACTGGGCCAACCAGCGGCAACTCACGGGGCTCCCAACCCCGACAAGCAGATTGACTATGTCCTGGTTCGGCCCCGGAACGACTGGCGAGTTCTGGACGTGCGCGTGATCGACGAGCCCGTCGCCTCCGATCACTACCCGGTCGTGCTAACGATACGGCCAGTGAGATAGCGCGAAAGCATCCTAATCATGAGATACAAAACCATCTTATTGAGCTGCGCTCTTCTCCTGTGGAGCACAAGTTGCCTCGTCGGAGAGGCCGCCACGAAAGAAGGACAAGCCGAGCCTGAATCAGTCGCGCAATCGTCCCCCCGAAATGAGCCGCCGAACGAATCCCTTCGAGTCATTTCCTACAACACCTACTACGTGTTCTCCGAGGGAACGGAAGTGCAAGCAGGTACGGATTGGATTACGCGACAGGCTGCGGATGTCGTTGCGCTCCAAGAACTGACGAACATTACAGAGGATCGACTTTCAGAACTGGCGGCGGGTTGGGACCACCCCCACTCCGCGCTGCTCAAGACGAGCGGCTTCTCAGTCGGGCTCACATCGACATCTCCAATCGAGGTTCTCGAATCGATACGTGATGACATGCACCACGGCTCTCTGCACGCACGAATCGACGGCATTCACTTCTTCGTCGTTCATCTGTCCCCGTTTCGCTGGGCCAAACGAGCAAGCGAAGCAGAGATCCTACTGGCTAGAATTCAGCCCTTGCTCGATCGAGGAGAGGACGTTCTTGTCCTCGGAGACTTCAATGCATTGTCTCCGGCCGACCGCCAACTTATAGACGCTCAACCGGCAGTGCTAGAAAAATACCGGACCAGTGATGCGAAGCATGCGCATGTCACGAATCTACGCAATGACGCGTTCGACTACTCGGTGATGCAGCGCTTCCTTGAAGCTGGCCTGGAAGACCCGGCGCTCCCCTTCCTCGAACAATCTGGCGCCACACGCTGGACGATTCAGACGGGAATCTGGAGTGAAGCCAAAACCGATCCCCCCGACGGTGGAACCCGAATCGACTTCGTCCTGGCCAGCCCAGCCCTTGCGCGCACTGCCACGGAAGGCCACGTCCCTCGTACCGGTGTTCTCAATCGAACCTCCGATCACTATCCCGTGTGCGTCGAGTTTCAACGCATACAGCATCCCTGAGATGACCGGAAGAGAGAGCCCAGACCTGGCTGCCGAATATGCGTCATGATCGCTCGCGCAACGGGGATACGGAACTAGGTTCCCTCTCCCCCTTCCGCTAGGCCAAGATCTCGTTCACCACTCGCGACTTCTCAACGCCGGTCAAGCCTTGCTCCAGTCCTTGAAATTTGACCGTCAGCTTGCGGTGATCAATACCAAGTTGATGCAACAGGGTCGCGTGGAAGTCACGGATGTTGACCACGGTCTCCGCAGTCGCGTTGTAGCCCAATTCATCGGTTTCCCCGTAGGTCGTGCCGGGCTTGAAACCGCCACCAGCCATCCACATGGAAAAGCCGCGGATGTGGTGATCCCGGCCAGTGCCTTGCGCCATGGGAGTTCGGCCGAATTCTCCGCCCCAGATGATAAGGGTGTCCTCCAACATGCCGCGCTGTTTCAAGTCATTGACGAGGGCAGCCGAAGCCTGGTCGACCAACTTGGCAGAGACGGGCATGTCGTTCTTGAGGTTGTTGTGGTGATCCCAGCCGCGGTGATAGAGCTGAATGAAACGCACACCGCGTTCGGCCATGCGTCGCGCGAGCAAGCAGTTGGAAGCAAAGCTGCCGTCCGCCCCTTGAGTGCCGTACATGTCGAGGATGTGTTGCGGTTCCTGGGAGAGATCCGTCAGCTCGGGAACGCTGGCGTGCATGCGATAGGCCATCTCGTACTGGCTGATGCGCGCGGATATTTCAGGATCTGGCACTTCGGCATCGCGCAGAGAGTTGAGGCGTTGCACGGCGTCGACGATGTCCCTTTGATCCTGGGCGCTTGAGCCCCCCGGCGCACTGACATAGGAAACGGGATCCCCCGCGGCCTTGAACTTCACCCCTTGCATTTCACTCGGGAGGTAGGCCGCTTGCCACTGGCGAGATGCGATGGGTTGGGCTTGGCCGCCGCCGACCGAGGTCAACACCACAAAACCCGGCAGGTTCTGGCTCTCGCTACCAATGCCGTAGTTGATCCAGGCTCCCATGCTCGGATGACCCGAAAAGCGGCGGCCCGTGTTGATAAAGGTATGCGCGGGGTCGTGATTGATCTGCTCGGTGACCATGGAGCGCACGATCGTGATGTCGTCCGCAATTCCGGCGATGTGGGGAAAGAGCGAGGAAATCTCTTGGCCCGATTGACCGTGCTGTTTGAACTCGAATTGCGGTCCGCGACAGATCAGCTCGGCTCCTTGAAGCTGAGCGATAGGTTGACCGCGAGTCAAAGACTCGGGCATGGGCTGGCCATCTAACTTGGCGAGCTCGGGCTTGTAGTCGAAGGACTCCAACTGAGAGGGCCCGCCGGCCATGTAAAGGTAGATGACGCGCTTGGCCTTGGCCATATGGTGCAGGGGATTCACAACGCCCTTCCAGCCCTGCCCCAGAGCGTCAGCGCCGGCGCCTTGATTCAAGAGAGAGCCGAGGAGGCCAGTGGAACTATAGGATCCCGTCGCGAAGGAATCTGAACCGAGGGCCGCGGTCCCAAGACCGGCCGCCCCAAAGCGCATGAGTTGTCGTCGTGTGTAGTTAGTCTTGCGCTTCATGTCAGTTCCTCGTGATCGTTTCATGGAGATTCAAAACAACTCTCGTCACCGAGGTCCAAGCCGCCAGCTCTACAAGGTTGATTTGCTCCGGCACGGAGAACTCCCCCACGCCAGCCAAGGCCTCTGCTGCGGCTCCGTCTTCCGAATAGCGCTTCAAGTGCAACGCGTGTAATTCCAACAAGGTCTCTAGCTCCAAAGCGTTGGGTGCGCGGCCCAGGGCCTGTCGCACGATCCAAGTGATGCCTTTGCCTGTGGGCCCACTTGCCTCCTGCATGGCGCGCAGCGCAAAGGCCCGCGCCGCCTCCACGTAGGTGGGATCATTGAGTAGCACGAGTGCCTGCAAGGGCGTGTTGGATACCGGTCGGCGCGCTTCACAAGCTTCACGGAGAGGCGCATCAAAGGCCAAGAGGCTCGGGTGAAGAAAGGATCGTTTCCAAAGGGTGTAGAGCCCGCGGCGATAAAGGTCCGGTCCAGTGCTTGGCTCGTACTTGTGGGGAACGCCGACGCTCTTGTAGGAGTCCGACCAATAGCCCGCGGGCTGGTACGGCTTCACGCTCGGGCCACCCCGTTCCCGTTGCAACAAGCCGCTGATAGCCAGAGCGTTGTCCCTCACAAACTCTGCTTGCAAGCGAAAGCGTGCTTGTCTGGCGTGCAAGCTATTGAGCGGATCCGCCGCTGCCTGCTCTGGGCTTGGTGAGGAGCTCAACTGATAGGCCCTGGAATTTACCAGCAGGCGAAGCATGTGCTTGACGTCCCAACCGGAGGCGCGAAATTCCACTGCGAGCCAATCCAAGAGCGCCGGGTGGCTGGGCCAATCGCCCTGGGAGCCAAGATCGTTGAGAACGTTGGAAAGGCCGTTTCCAAACATGAGGTACCACAGGCGGTTGACGAACACGCGCGCGGTCAGTGGGTTGGACTCATCTAACAACCACTCGGCCAAGTCGAGTCGCGTCAAACGCTCGCCCTGCGAAGTTTCCGGCTGCGGCAAGAAGTGCGGCACTCCAGGTTCAACCACCTCCCCCTCAGCGTCCAACCAATCGCCGCGCCGCAAGAGGCGTGTGACCTTGGGTTCCACTGCCCGGCTGATCATCGTCTTGGTTCGCTCGATCGCGAACTGACGCTGCTCTTCTTCGGCAACGCGAAGCTGTTCAACCAGGGCCGTGAAAGGCTCGGGCTCGTTCGCGCTCACGTGCGTGCGCACAAGGCTCGCTTGGACTTGGCTGCGCTCGGACGCGGGAGCCAAGATGGCCCCTCGTAAGTGATCGTCCCAGATGCTCCCGGAGATCGAAGCAGCGATGTCTGCTGACAAAGCAAGCCGGAAGCGGCCGATGTTGTGGAACTCACGCTCCGCCTCATGTCGCATGGTGATATGCAGCGAGTCCGTGGAGTTCAACAACACGGGCTCAGCCAAGCGAAACACCAAAATCCGCGGTCTTTGCATATCCCCGTCGTCCATGCCGGCCGCCCACCCACTGAGTGGATCCTCGTCGAGGATTCCAGCGGGGTGCCAGTCCCCACGGGTCTCGGCATTCGTAACAACGCTCGCGATCGATAGTGCCCTGTCCCCTTCGACACTGACGATCCGTGCTTCAAAACCAGAGAGGACCACGTTCCCGTTGCCCCGGGACAATCCTTTGAAGCTCGCATCCGGCAGAAGATCCAATCGAATGGCTCCAAGGCTGCCTGCTTTCGTATCAAGCACCACCGAATAGTTTTGATTCTCCGTACGCTCGCCCGTGGATAGCACCGAACCATCTGCGAGCAACGCGAGCGAAGACACTCCACTCGACGTCGCTTGCCTTGGCATCCCGAGTTCCCAGGTCGTCTCTTCTGGCACAGCGGCACTGGCCAAGAGCTCCGAGAATTGCGTATCCCGCTCCATCCGCAAGGACCGAGTGCGCTCTTCCAATTGCGCGGCGCGCTGCTCTTCGCCCGCCTGGGGCACGTTCATCGCCGGAGGATAGTTGCCCGTACTGCGCGCGACCCCGGAGTAGACGCCAACCTGTTCGAGGTCCGCGAAAAAGGCGCCGAAGCGATAGAAGTCCTTGGCGGTAAAGGGGTCGTACTTGTGATCGTGACACTCCGCGCAGCCCAAGGTCGCGCCCAGCCAAACCTCACTCGTGGTGCGAATGCGGTCCGCCATGTACTTGGCGATGTACTCTCCGGGTTGCGCCCCCCCTTCCCCGGTGACTTGATTCAGCCGGTTGTAGCCGCTCGCGACCTTCTGCTCCAAAGTCGAGTTCTCCATGAGGTCTCCCGCCAGCTGCTCGGTCGTGAACTGGTCAAAGCCCATGTTCCGGTTGAAGGCGGAGATCACGTAGTCGCGGTAGGGAAAGATCTTCTGCTGGTCGTCGGAGTGGTACCCCATGGTGTCCGCGTAGCGAACAAGGTCGAGCCAATAGCTCGCCATGCGTTCGCCGTAATGCTCAGACTCCAGCAGGCCGTCGACGAGTTCCGCGTAGGCGGCCGCCGATGGATCTGCTGCATAGCGCTCGACTACCTCCGGCGTTGGTGGCAAGCCGATCAAATCGAAGTGCAGCCGCCGAACCAAGGTCACAGGATCCGCAAGCTCGGCGGGCTCGAGCCCGTGGCTCTCAAGACTGGCGCGCAGAAAACGATCGATGGGGTTCACTGTCCAAGCGGCGTCCACCTCCGCCGGCGGATCCGGCCGCTGCGGCGCGATGTAGGCCCAGTGATCCTGGTACTCGGCCCCCTCTTCGATCCAGCGCAGGAGCATGGCCTTCTCCTCCGCATCCAAGTGCTTCCCTGTCTCCTTTGGAGGCATCACATCGAATTCATCATCCATCAGAATGCGGTCGACGAGCTCGCTTGCTTCCAAGTTCCCGGGCGCGATCGCCGTCCGGCCGCGCCGTACCCGCGTGGCACCTTCCAGAGTATCCAGACGCAACTTGCCCTTCCTGGACTCCGCATCAGGCCCGTGGCAGGTGAAGCAATTGTCCGACAAGATCGGGCGAATGTCCCGGTTGAAACTCACTGACTCGGCAGCGGGAGCTCCTTGGATGAGAAGTGGAAGGAGCAGAAGAGTGATGCTCATTGGCAGAATCGCAATCGGGACTGGGGGATCGAAGGCGATTGTAACTGGCCCGGGGGCCGAGACAATTCGGAGGATGAGCAAGATCCTCCATAGACCATCGCAAAGTGTGAAATTCAGGTGTGAGTGCCGCGCTGGCCCCTTCCCCAGTTCAAAGCCAGAGCATTACTCTCGCGCAAATCTCCCAGCCCATGCGCTTCCTTGCGGTGCTGCCAGGACATGTAGCGCGATGTCCACATGAAATACTAAGGAGCGGGGCGCGTCGCGATTTAGTAATCGCGACGCGCCCCGCCAAGTTCTAGACAAGCTGAAGCCCGGGCCTCAGATTAGAGGCCCCATTCCACAGCCCAGGCATTGGTGAAGTTGAAACCAGAACCGCTGCAAGTGTTCTCCGTGTCGCGGTACCAGAACTGGTAGTTCGCAGTGACGCCCGCGCCGTAACTTGCTTGGCCGAAACTTTGGCCTTTGAAATTTGTGAAGACAGTGGATCCGCTGGAAGTGGTCTGTACGTGAGACCGGGCTGTCTGGCCACTCGTACACAGCAAGCCATCACCAACCAGGTTTCCCATCCCTCTGTTGATCTGGTTCGCGCCTCTTAGGAGCAAACCAGGTTTGTCGCCGGGGACGTTGCTAATCTCAAATCCGATCGTGTCAACTGCGATCGAGGCGTGTCCCGTAGCGGCCAAGACCGCTCCTCCTTGCCCTCCACTGTTGGCGCAGCCTTGACCGGCGTTGCCATTGGATGAACAAGGACACGGCGAGCCATTGCCATCTCCAAAACAAAAGGCGTTGCCGGACTCAGAGACGGCAGCCAAGTCAAAGGACAAGGCGGCACCGTCACGGAACCAAGTCACATCAGCGAAGGGCATTCCCACGAGCGCATTGCGATCGTTGAGAGCGACGTCCTTGCCGAATAGATCGCCCGATGTGCCTGCGCTGTACAGCAGCTTGGCCAATTCTAGTCCCGTTGAAACTTCGAAGAGATAGGCGCTGCCAGAGTCGGGGCCCTCCTCGTCACTGTTTGGAGTTCCAATCAAGGCAAAGGCTCCAGCGAGAGAGATACTGGAACCGAACCCATCTCCTAAGGAGGTGCCGGCAGTGAGCTTTTGAAGGGTCTGTCCGCTAGGGATATCGATCAGGTAAACGGCACGTCCCGGATCCGCACCGGAAGCCGTGACCAAGAGGTTGTCGCCATCGACATCGACTTGCGTACCGAACCAATCGCCGGGAGCTGCGTCCGCAGCATGTAGCTTGCTTTGCAGCTGGAAGGTCGAGGCATCAAAAACATAGACGGCCCCGCTTTGCAGTCCTTGATCATCGTCGCCTGTCACGCCGACAAAGATCTTTCCATCCCCGATAGCGACTCCCGAACCGAACCCCTCGCTAGAGAAGGTCCCTCCGGATAGTTTAGCCAACTCTTGTCCAGTGCTGCTATCAAAGATGTAGACCGCTCCACTCGAAGCGGGAACGATTGAGTCGTGTAAGGGATTCCCGACGACGGCCAGCCCGCCGCCAATCGCAAGTTGTCTCCCGAACTCGTCAAAGGCGGCTCCATCAGAAGGCACTAGCTTGTGCAATTCTTGGCCCGCGGGCACGCTGAAGATGTACGCGGATCCGGAGAGGTTTCCATTCGTATTGTCGAAGGGAGCTCCGATCAATGCCAAGCCGCCCGAGGTTGCAGCGGCCATTCCAAAAAAGTCCTGGTTCGTTCCATCGGATGCATCGATTCGACGGATCACCTGGCCACTCAGTGCATCGAAAAAGAAGGCTGCGCCGTCTTGCGAGGCGTCGATGGAACGTTCCGGTGCACCGACGACGTAGTAGTTCCCGTCTGTTGCGACCGAAGACCCTAGTTGCGAGTTAGGAACGACCGCCTGCGGAAGGAGCGATCCGGTTTCGTTCAGTACTTGAGCAAGTGATACGGATGAAGTTGCGAGGAGCGAGCAAGTGAGAATCGATAGGCGTGCGAGTCGTAATCGTTTCATTGAGAATTCTCCGGTAGGGGTTATTTCTTTTGAGGGGGGCTGCGAGAGCCGCTCCATACTCGCACAAGTTTCAAATGTGCGCACCGGTTTAGAGAGCTCATTTCGAGTTCTTCGAATCCAATATCTCTACGAAAAAAAGCTCAATCTTTCGGGGCTTTTTTTGGTTAACCGCCAGCGTTTCCCCAGTCGGTGGAGCACCATCATCTGAGCCCGAGTGTCCTGCCGTAGCACAGGCCTTGTCCGTTCAGACCAGGTTTGAAGTTAGAGGGGCTGTAACCCACTTCTAGGCTATGAACAGCACCCTCATAAATGGTGATTACTTAAGAGCCAAGGGTGGACTCAAGAGAGCGGGTCAAAGACACCATCTAGAGGCTTCAGTAGACCTGCTCCTTGCCAATCTTCCCTTGAAGCCCGTCGAAGCTTGCGATTTAGTACCCACATGAAACGAGCCAAGTTTGGTGTGATCTTCGATATGGACGGTGTCCTTGTTCTCAGCGGGGATGCTCATTGGGAGAGTTGGCGCGCGGTGGCGGCAGATCGCGGCGTCACGCTCACCCATGAACTCTTCCTCTCCACCTTCGGACAAGTCAACGAGGATTGCATCGCGGTGATGTTTGGCTCCCAAACTGAGGCAGAGGAGGTCGAACGAATCGCCGACGAAAAAGAACGAGCCTACCGCGACATCGTGCGCGCGAATGTCCCGCTTGCTCCGGGGTTATTCGAGCTACTCGCGCAATTGCAAGAAGCTGGGGCCGCTATCGCCGTGGGCTCTTCAGCTCCACCAGAGAATGTGGATCTCGTCCTCGATGCAGGCGGTCTGCGCGAGTTCATTTCTGTATCTGTCAACGGAAAACAGGTCGCCCAAGGCAAGCCGGCACCGGATGTCTTTTTGATCGCTGCGGAGCAACTTGGACTGACGCCCGATCGCTGCATTGTCGTAGAAGATGCTCCCGTTGGAGTTCAGGCAGCACGTGCGGCGGGAATGCGCGCCGTCGCTGTTACGACAACCAACACAGCGAAAGATCTAGAGGAAGCGGGTGCTCACCACATTGCTGCTGACTTGCAAGCTCTCCAACTCGCGAACCTGATTGGGCCGGACTTGCTTTAGCTCAGCGCCGCTGGCGTCCTGTGTACTGGCGCATGAACGGGAGTGCTTTCACAGCCACCTCGTCGCGCGACTCGAAGCAATCGCGGTGAACATTGGCCGCTTGACGCAGCCCATCTACAGCTGTCCCAAAGGACTCGACGACGCACCAACCGTCGAATTGCGATGCCGCGAGACCACGCCCGACGGCTTCCCAGTCGACCATTCCGGTGCCTAGTGTTCCGCGATGACTCTCTGAGAAATGAACGTGGCCGAGATGTCCGGTGCAAACTTCGAAGGCTTGCTCGTGGCTCGACTCTTCAATGTGCGCATGGTGAGTGTCGTAGTGCACTGTCACGCGAGCATGCCCCGCGAGGTCAACGATGCGCCGCGCATCAGCAGTCGTGTTCACGAGCTGAATCTCGAATCGGTTGAGCGGCTCTAGGCAGAGTGTGACATCCGCTTCTTCAGCGAAGTCGCCTGCTTGCGCTAGAACCTCGGCGGAGCGTTTGAATTCTTCCTCCCCCGGAAGCTCATCGTGGAAGAGCTTATGGGCCGCATAGAGCGGCCCGCCAAGGATCGGGCTACCGAGAATGTGCGCGCATTCAATACGTGATTTGATTCGATCCAGTGCCGCTCTACGTACAGCAGGGTCGGGGCTTGTCGGGTCGGCCTCGGGAGTCGCCATGGCGATCGCCGTGCAAGCCAGTCCTGCGCCATCTGCCATCTTGCGAACACTATGGTAGTGATCCACCGGGCCGTCGCCCGCGGGTATCTCGACGCCGTCATAGCCGATCTCTTTGAGCCGTTCGATCAGACGTGTGTGCTCGGCCTCAACAAAGGTCGTCCAGAGCAGCAGGTTGAATCCAAAGCGCATAGCGAATCTCAGATGTTATTGGAGAGTAGGAAGTCACGGGAACGAGCATTGAACTCCTCAAGCACTTCCCAGTGCACCGCATGGCCTGCACCCGGCCAAGTCACCAGCTCCGCGTTTGGAATGCCCCTTGCGAGCTGTTCGGAGAAGGCGAGCGGCGTAAAGATATCGTCCTCGCCAGCGACGATCAGGGTTCTGGTCGTGATCTGACCAAGGCGTTCCAGGCAATCATGCTGAATGCACGCGTCGGCTTGGCCCTCGAAGCCGTGCTGCGGTTGAGGGGTCGAGTTCGAACCGGCATCGGCCCGCCCTTCGGCGAGCTGAGCCCCATTCGCTTCGTAGTAGGGTGACGTGAAGATCCAAAGCTGGATCAAGTCCATGAAGTCCTCGGGCCGCATGTGTGCGCGAGCAGGCTTCATATGCTCAAAGACCCGCACGGCGTAGGCGTTCAGTTGAGCCCAGGAACTGATGATAACCGCGGAGAGCAAGAGTTCCGGTCGCAAGAGAGCGAGCTCCTGCACGATGATTCCCCCCATTGAGATCCCCGCCGAATGCGCCTTCTGAATCCCCAATGCATCGGCAACCTCGGCCACATCTTGGGCCATACGCGCGGAGGTGTAGGGCCCTGGCGGCTTGTCCGAAAGCCCCACGCCTCGATTGTCGATCAACACGCATTGGAAGTGCTTCTCATACTCTGCCACGTGATCAGCCCAAACCGAACCGTCGGCGCCAAGGCCCATAACGAGCAGAAGAGGAGTTCCCTCTCCGCGCAGCTCGTAGTGAATTTGGATTCCGTCGCTTGTCGTAAGTACCGGCATGGGATGGGCTATTGTGCTCGAAGGAGTTCTCGTACGTAAGGAATCGCCTTTGCCGCATCCACTTCTGTCGTCGGGCAAAAGCAAAAGTCGAAGCAGCACCAACTCAGCTCGTCCCAGATGGGTGAGAGTTCAGCAAGAACCGCAGGGAAGTCAACATGGCCAGTCCCGAAAGGGCTGTGGGTGCTGGTTTCCTCCCCGTGCAAGGAGCCGTCGCAATCAATTAGATGCACGTGGCCGATCACATCTCGCAGCTGGGCTGCGTACTCAGCTTCACCGCCGGCGAGCAGCTCTTGTTCGCCCGTTTGGCGCGCGCCCACGACGGCGCCCATGTGTGCGTGGCTTGTGTCGTAGAGCAATCGGAAAGCAGGGTGGTTCACAGCATCAACTAGCGCACGTACTTCCGAGGGCTTGTTCAGCCAGAAGCCCGGCTCAAATTCCCACACGATCGTCACACCCCGCTTGGTAGCCAGAGATGCAGAAGCACGCCACGTTTGCGTGAGTCGCTCAAAGCGTTGCGCATACTCTTCGGGCTCGTAGCTGTTAGGGGGAGATACCGTGTCGACGCGCAGGGTAGAGATCCCTATGCGCTCGCAAAAGATCAGTACCTTGTCGAGCTCGGTGAGATAGGCGCTCGTCTCTACTTCGGCCGGAGGCACGCTACGAAAGTCCGGTGCGTAGCCGGAGATTCCAAGCCCCAAGCCTTCGATGCGCGCCTTCAGTTCAGCGCAAGCTTCTTCGGTTCCGTAGTCGTCTGGGTGCGGATGAGGTTGGAAACCATTGATCTCAACTCCGTCGTAGCCGGCCTTCGCGGCGTATCGAAGAAAGCGATCAAAGTCCCAGGGATCTCCCTCAAAAGGTCCAAAGGAGAAGGCCCAGCTACCCAATGAAAAACGCGGAACCTTCATGCAACAATTGGGAGTAAGTGACGTTCGATCCAAGCCCAGTCGTCGAGGGTGACTTGGTCGGGCTCGGGAATGGCGCGATCGCTTTCATCTTCGACAACGATCCAGCCGGAATAATCCGTATCCACGAGGAAGCTCGTAATCGCCTTGTAGTCGATCACTCCTTTCCCCATCTCAGTCCAGTTGCCATTCGCATCCATGTCCTTGTAGTGGATGTGCTTGACAAGCGCGCGGTGTTCTCTGATCAGCGCAAGTGGATCCATTCCGGCGCGAGCGATGTGCCCACAGTCGGGTACCCAGCCGAGCTTTTCGTTCAGTCCGGCTAGCAGCACTTCGTAGTCCTTTGCTGTGCGAAAGATCGAGTACTCGGGCGAGTTGGGATGATAGGCCGCGACAATCCCGCGTTCAGAGGCGCGACCCGCAATCTCATGAACGCAGGCGAGGAGGTTCCTTTGTCGTTCCGCGAGTTCCACAAGATCCAGCGGGCGCGACGTTGGCATCTGGCAAAGATTCAGCAGGGTGCCGGGGAAGTTCGCTAGGAGATCGAGGCAATCGTCTGCACGTCCACGCTCATCAATCGTCTCCTTCGGTGCCAACCAGTCTTCAACAAGGCAAAGGCCCGCGAGTTGGATGCCATTCGAAGCAAGTGCATCAGACAAGGCCAAAGGAGTTCCGAGGCGCCCCAAGTACTGCGTCTCAGGTTCCACACCTGCAAAGCCAGTTTGGGCGAGAAGGCCCAGGATGTGGTCCAACTTGCCCACGTAGTTCCCCGACATTTGCCAGGTGTAGGTCTGACATGCGATCCGTGTCTTGCTCATAGTGGTTCGGTTAGAGGGCGCCCGATCGGGATTCCGAAGGAGGACCGAAGAGAGCGCAGTCTAACAGATGCCATCGCGAAGACCCAGGTCGTGTCGCTTCAGTCACACTCGGCCTAGGGCTGTCCATAGTAAGCGCCCGCACCGTGCTTGCGGAGGAAGTGACGATCCAGTAGATGCTTCGAAACTTCGGGCGCATCCGGCTTCAATCTGAGCGTCATCAAGGCGATGTCTGCAACCGCCTCCAGAGCGACTGCGGTCTCGAGTGCCTTGGAAGCGTTCGGGCCCCAGGTGAAGGGGCCGTGGTTTCGCACGAGAACGGCCGGCATCCGCACGGCTTCCAAATCCACGAAGCGTTCGACAATCACCTTGGCCGTCTCCCACTCGTATTCACCCTCGACTTCCTCTCGCGTCATCTCGCGGGTGACGGGAACCGGACCATAGAAATAATCCGCGTGGGTCGTACCGAAGCATGGAATGTCACGAGCCGCTTGTGCAAAGGCAACCGCAGCACGTGCGTGGGTGTGAACAATCGAGCGTACACCTTGATCAGCAAAGGCAAGGAATAGGCCCCGGTGAGTCGGCGTGTCGGACGACGGACGTAGGTCCCCCTCCACCACTTTTCCCTCTAGGTCCACGATCACCATATTCCCCGGAGACAACTCGTCGTAGGAAACGCCACTCGGTTTGATGGCGAAAACACCCGCGGAGGAATCGAGCACACTGACGTTGCCGAAGGTTAAATCCACCAAGCCAGTGCCTGGCAAGCGCAAGTTCGCTTCAGCGCACTCGGCTCGGATCTCGCTGTATTTAGAACTCATGATGATTGTGCTTGGAGAGCCTTATTCCGTTGGTTTTCTTTGATGCGCAGAAGGTCCTTCATGACTCCACCGAGCTCGGTGGCCCGAACCCCGCCGAAGGCATCATGTACGGCGCCGTAGAGAGCGAAGAGTTCGTCGTAGACGGCGCGCTGAGCCTGATTGGGCGAGTAGCGCGTACCCTGAACCGAGGTCATCTTATTCTGCGCCGAAGCAAAATCCGAGTGTCCACCGGCTTCTGATCCAGCGACGACTGCCGCAGCAATGGCTGCACCGAGAGCACAGGTTTGATTGGAACCTGCGATCAACATCTCACGCCCCGTGATGTCCGAGTAGAGCTGCATCAAGAAGGGGTTCTTTTCGGCGATTCCGCCGCAACAAACGATGCTATCCACCGGCACACCGTATTCAGCGATACGCTCCAAGATCATGCGGGCGCCAAAAGCAGTCGCCTCGATCAGGGCTCGGTAGATCTCTGCGCGCGAGGTTTGCAAGCTTTGCCCGAGCAGCAGTCCGCTCAAGCGTTGGTCCACAAGTAAGGTGCGATTGCCATTGTTCCAATCCAAGGCGAGCAGACCGTGCTCGCCGGGCAAGGCTTGCGCCACTTCCTCCGTAAGCCTGGCATGCTCCTCTTCATTGGCCTCTCCGATTCCCTCGACCCACCACTTGAATAGGTCGCCGACAGCGGATTGCCCCGCTTCGATGCTGTAGTGTCCCGGCAAGATAGCGCCCGGCACGATTCCGCAGATGCCAGGGATGTCAGCGATACTGTCCGCACTCACCACGGTGCAATCACAGGTGGATGTTCCGATCACCTTGACGAGGACTCCGTCGCGCACCCCAGCTCCGATGGCTCCGTAGTGCACATCCATCTGCCCGATGGCGATGGGAATCCCTTCCCGCAATCCGAGTTTCGCCGCCCAGTCGCCGCATAGTTCGCCGGCCTTGTGCGAGGCGTCCAATGCACGTTCATACAAGCGACCGCGCAATTCCGCGAGCTGGGGATCGAGCATGCTAAGAAACTCCGCGTCGGGCAATCCACCCCAGTCATCCGCGTACAACGCCTTGTGTCCTGCAGCGCAGACTCCACGCTGCACTTGCAGCGGATCTTGTACACCCGCCAGGACCGAAGGGATCCAGTCCGTCAGCTCGACCCAGCTATAGGCCGCTTCGAAAACCGCGGGTGCCGTTTTCAAGCAATGCCAGATCTTGCTCCACCACCATTCCGAGGAGTAGGTGTTTCCACAACGCGCGACGTACTGTGGTCGCAACTCGCGCGCCAGTTCAGTGATCCGCGCGGCCTCCTCGTGGCCCGTGTGGTCTTTCCAAAGCCAACACATGGCAGCCAGTTCGCCTTTGAATTCTTCCTGAAGAGCAAGGGCTTGGTTGCCATCGTTCACAGGAATCGGGCTAGAGCCCGTTGCATCCACCCCGATACCAATCACTTGCGATGGGCTGAAACCTGGAACGTTCTTGGCAGCTTGTTTCAGCGCACCAGTGACCGCTTGCTCCAAGCCAGCCAAGTAATCTCCAGGGTGCTGGCGCGCGACATTGGCGTCGCGCCGGTCGAGCAAAATACCTTGGTCCCCGCTGGGATAGTTAAAGACAGTAGTTCCAACCTCTCTCCCATCCGAACAGGAGACGATGAGGGCCCGGACGGAGTTCGTCCCGTAGTCGAGACCGAGTGTGTAATCCATACCCGCTTGAACTGGTGCTTGTGCATTCCCGTGCTACAAATCGATCGAGAGCCCTGAACCGTTCGGGGCCTACGTGCACTCTAGACCCTGGGGACAACCGGCGCAGTCGATTGGCGAGAAAATTGGAGCCGGGAAGGGCCTGCCCAATACAGAGCCGCAATACAGAGCCACACAATACAGAGCCAGGCACCTT
>JBLIOI010000066.1:0-26358 GCA_047639675.1 Planctomycetota bacterium
GCATCTTCAACATGAACTTGCCCGGCTTCTTCTTTTCGAGCTCAGCGTCGTCGATCGGCCACATGCGCTTGATCACCAAAGACTCAAAGATCGCGACCGAAGAGCTAGTGATCATGTAGAGCGCCAACCCCGAAGCGTAGTTGTAGAACAAGAAGGCGAAGAAGACCTGCATGCCCATCATCATCTTGCGTGTCTGCTCCTGCTTGGGATCGGTAGTCTCGGGCTGCGGCATCACTTTGTGCTGCATAATCCAAAGCACGATCATCACCAGCGGCAAGATGTTCAGATACTCGATCGTTCCAATGAATGGCAGGTGTGTATTCAGGTTCATCTGCCACAACTGATCCGGCATCGAAAGGTCTTCCATCCACAAAATGAAGGGCTGATGGCGCAACTCGAAGTGAACACGCAAAGCCTGGAACAAGCCGATGAAAACCGGGATCTGCAAGAACATCGGCATACAACCGCCGAGAGGAGGGAAGGCCCCTTCCTCTTGCATGATTTTGGCTTGTGCGTCGCGCTGCTTCTTCGGATCGTCTTTGTAGCGTTCCTTGTTAGCGTCGAGCAGCGGCTGCACGCGTTTCATCTTCTTAGAGAAGCGAGCCATCGCTGTCTGCGCACGGCGGTTGAGCGGAAATAAGAACGCTCGCACGGTCAGCGTCATGAAGATAATCGCCCAACCCCAGTTTCCCAAAAACCCGTGGTAAAAGGCGAGCAAGCTAGTGACCCCGTTCGCCACCGGCGAGAACATGCCGATGTCATCGTCAAGCAACTCTTCGAAGTCAGGATTGGCAGCCGACAACAACTCACGCTTCTTGGGGCCAGCGTAGATGTTGTAGCCCAAGCTGAATGTCTCCCCGACAGGAGGCACGGGCATCTGCAAGGTCAAGTCACAGACAACGTACTTCCACGCATCACTCGCATCCTCATCAGGATTCGCATTCAGCCAGCCCCTGTCCTCCACCCGGCGATAGCTTGCGCCAATGACCGCCTTGGATTCCTTCGCGTTGAGAGGTGCAGCGAGGAAGGCGAAGAACTTGTTGTGTACGCCCGCGAAAGCCAAGTTCGACGAAGTCGGCGAGGGGAGCGGGCCGATGCGATCACTTTCGCCGGACCCCTTGGCCTTGGTTTCGATTTCAAAACCGCCAGAGTCAAATTCCCAAGCTGCAATGGATTGCGGCTCCTCATAGAACGCCTCGTCGCCGTTCGGCTTGACCACATCGGCGGGCGTGAAGACGAACTGCTTCAGTCCTGCGAGCTGCGGGGCGCTCTTGTTCTCGATCTCAAAATCGAAGCGCAATTCATAGCCGTCGATGGCGACAAGTCGCTTGCGGAAGACAACGCCGGTGCCCGGTGCGTAGCTGAACTCGATTCCGGGTTCGGCTCCTTCCAGAAAACGGTGCTCCCAAAGCACATCCCCTAGCGGCTCGACCAGAAGCACCTTGGCTGATTCACTCGCGGTGATCGCGAGCGAACCGGTGCTGCCATTGGCGCCCTGAATTGAAGAAATCAACTCGACCCGATTCGCCGGATCCGTGCCCTCTCCGCCTTCTGCGCCAAGCTCAGTCGAGAAGTCGCCCAGATTCATCGAGAGCAATAGAGCTCCACGATTCGTAAAGGTGAGTTCGTAGGAACCGGGTTCGCCGACCTGGCCCAGGGACAGTTGGATTTCTTGCTCTTCGGTCGCGGCGGTAACGTCGTTACCAGCTGGGACTTCAGCATAGCCCTCGAGACGATCTTCGACGAGTAGAGTCTCCGGACCGGAAGCGGTATCGGAGCCATCCTGCGGCAAGGGCGGGTTGAACACGTTCCAGGCCATTAAGACCATGAACGACAGAATCAGAAACAGAGGGAGACGCTTTTCCAAACCAGGATATCAGCGCGTGGCGCTGCGATGGGTGTCGGAGAAAGGGGATAGCGCGAAGCGCGCAGAATCGGGAGCAAGCTCGCGATACGCTGGTTTAGCGACCGGCGTAGAGGCGCTCCGCCAAGTAGTCAGGGAGCTCAGGTACCGCACGAATCAGCGACGCTGCGGTTTCGATGTCATATTCCAAACGAATGAACTGAACGGCTTCACCGTCAAAAATCACATAGGACAATCGCGGGTTGCCGTCGCGCGGCTGCCCAACGGATCCAACATTGACAATGGCGCGCTTGCCCGGTCCGACGCTGAGAGCGTAGGGACCTTCCGTTTGGCTCGGCGTGTAGATTCGGCCGTCTTCGTAGTAAACCGCGGGAACGTGGCTGTGACCGACAAAGCAGATGTCACGTTCCATCGCGGCGAAGTTCGCGCGCATCTTCGGATGGTCATGTATGTCGCGGGGCAGCATGTACTCGCGAACATGTTCACGCGGACTGCCGTGGGCGTACATGGCCTTCTCATCACAGAGGGATGCTTCCAGCTCGCCGATGAAGTCCCAGTACCCCATCCCCTCATCTGCTGCACCGCCGGAGGTGATTTCGCTGTGCGTCCACTCGATGGCGGCGCGCGCCTTCGGGTTGAAGTCTTCAGCACTCGTCAGCAGCGCTTCCTCGTGGTTGCCCTTGAGACATAGCCCATCTTCGAGAGCCGTCCCGTCATCGAACTTCGCGTCCGTGCCACAGATCTGCATCACGATGTCAAGGGCTTCGCGAGGCTGGGATCCATAGCCGACGATATCACCACAACACACGAAACGTCGGACACCGCGCTCGCGGGCATCCGCTACTGCGGCGCTCAGCGCAGGGATATTCCCGTGCAGGTCAGAGATAATGGCTGTTAGAAAATAGGTCACAAGCGCTTGGAACGAAGAAAGTCGGAGAGCAGCCAGAAGTACCACTCACCTCGAAACGGGGGCGAGGATTATCTCTATGGATTGCCGCCGGGGCAACAGCTTGAGCCCCTAGAGCCCAGTCTTTTGTGCCAGACCGTCGCTTTCGGCCACGATTTGTGGCTCACGGGTCCAAATGCACGCGGCTAGGTAGAGGATTGCGGTGCCAGAGACGCCAAATATGTCCGAATGGAAGAGGGCAGGCAAGCTGATTCCTGTGAGGAGCAGCGCGAGCGGAATGGGGCTCAAGCCGCGCCGTTGCAGACGGTGGGCAAGATGGCGCCGATCTCCAACCCAGGGAGCGCTGCCCTGGGCCAGCCGAAGGAGAGCAACCCGCGCCAAATCGAGCAAGGGAAGCATCAGAGCCATTCTAGCGCCGGGGGTCATCAGGAGCGCCAAGCCTAGAAGCTGGCTACCGCCATCACCGAGATAGGCCACGGGATCGGCCCCTATCGCCCCTTTCCCGCTCGAGCGCCGCAGCACTAAGTTCGGAATTAGGAAGGCCAGAACTGCCGGAGCCAGAGGAGAGCCCGCCACCAAGAATCCCGCCCCACCCACCGAGCTGGCTGCGCCATCGGCATTGTCGAAGGTATTGACTCCGTTTTGAAAGACCAGGGCTGCGAAGAGGGCCAGCGCCCCCTGACTGAGAGCCTCTGGGCTCAAATCCAGTTGGCCGCCAAGCCCGCTCGGGAAGAGAAACAATGCCCCTAAAAGAGTCCCCGCCAGCGCTTGCAAGGTGAGCTTCGTCAGCGGACGTAATCCCGTCGCGCGCGCATCGTCCAACATGCCGCTTGCTAAGGCGATGATCAGCGCCAAAATGCCCAGAGGCCTCGCGAAAATCGCAAGCTCGGCGCCGCACAACTCCTGCCCGAACCAGACCATTCCGATCGAGAGCCCACCTATCGCTGGAACCGCTGCCAGCTGCAGCTTGCGCGCGGCGTCTTGACCAATAGCAGCATCCCCCCAGGCCCGATTCCGCCAGATCGCCACAAGCAATAAGCTCATGAGGAAACAGGCGAATCCACTAGCTAGCGCTTGAATCAAGGCAATTTCCGGTACAGACCGGCGCGCTCAATGTAATCCGCAAGGGGCTTGGGCAGGAGCACACTGTGTGCTCCCCCCACTTCAAGTTGTACACGTAATTCAGTGGACGAGATTTCAACCGCAGGATCTTGAACAAGGCCCCTTCGCAAGCGCTCTAGCGCAGTCTCCGACAAGCGGCCTTGCAGGGCTTCGACGAGCTCCTCTGGATTGCCTTCCCGGTGAATCACGATAGGTTGAGCCAAGGCCAGAATCTCCTCTACATCCCGCCAATCGGGAAGCCCAGCCAGGTTGTCGGTGCCGAGAATCAGATGCAGCTGGGCGGAAGTCTCTGCAGAGATTTCGCGCAACGTGTCGGCGGTGAAAGATGGGCCAGCACGCGCCAGCTCGCGGGCGTCCACCCGGAACTCCGGTCGCTCATTAATTAGAAGTCGAAGAAGCTCCACCCGCTGCTCCCCAGCCGCCAACCTGCGCCCTGGCTTGTGGGGCGGCCTGGCTGCAGGAATAAAAAGCACGCGCTCCAGATTAAAAGTGGCGAGCGCCGCCTCGGCTGCATGCAGGTGCCCCAGGTGAGGTGGATCAAACGAGCCGCCCAGGACGCCAAGGCGGCTAATTGTGCTATCCAGTGTCAAATCCCGCCTCCCGGCGCCCCAGAACTTAGCCTAGAGCGGTAACCGGCCCGTCCCTGCGGGTAGGAGAGGCCAGTCGCCCAAGAGGCAACACCTGTGTTTTCATTCCATCGATTCACGATCCAGGGATCTTAGGGGCCGAAGGGGCATCCCGCCACGTTGACCACCCCGCCATCGATCCCTAGACTGTGCCCCACTATTGGGGAGGCCCTATTCTGAAGCTGGACATTCGGCCAGCCGCAGGCGAGACTCTCCTCAGTTCTTCGAGCTGCAAGCTCGGTTCCCCATCGTTAGGCCCAGATCACTGCTGGTTCCCACTGCATACATGAACACCACCGCCCTGCTCAGCGCCGCGGCTACCGCGCTTCTGTTCTCAAGCTGCGTTTCGAGCCCCAGTCAAGCCCACGAACACTGGAGTTCAGATTCCCTCGCTCCGCGGGTCGCTCGCGTCATGCTCGGTTACGATGCCGACGTTGACGGATCCTACCGCGAGTACCAGTGGCAGAATAAGCTGCACATCGCCAAGACCTTGCAGCGCCACCTCCTCAACTGGAACCCGGACAACCCGTTCCAGGAATCAGACCCGGACTACTACGCAGCTCGTCCGATCAACAGTCCGCTGCCGAACCCGCTGAACTACTTCCACGTGGAGTCGGTCGTTATGGGTGCTGTCATCTTGGCCTCCGGCGGTACCTTCATCCCGCTTCCGATCGATTCAATCATCGGAACCTTGGAGCCCGGCGGCGAAGAGGAGTTTGTCGCAGGACTCTCGACCGCCTTCATGCCTCTGCGCGTTCTGACAGTCTCCTTCTTGGACGACGCCTTGAACCTGCCTGCTTACGGTGACCAGCAAAACGAAGCACACGTTTCGTCGCACTCTACGCCCACCAAGTAGTCCGTCGAGTATAGATTCACGAGAGAGGCGCCCGCAGTTATGCGGGCGCCTCTCTTTGATTTAACGAAGACCCCCATTCGCAACGCCCGTTTTACCAGCCGAATGCTTCGAGCGCCGTGGCACACAGCCGATCGAGGTCATGCTCGACCTCGCCATCCAACCAATTGATCTCTTCAAACTTGCGATACCAGGTACGCTGTTTCCGGGCGAATTGACGCGTTCGCAGAGCGATTAGCGTAGTGCAATCCTCACGATCAATTTCTGAATCTGCTAGCTGCAAGATTTCCGCATAACCCAAGGCTTGGATGGCGGTCGGGCCGAAGCCAATGCCGGCGCGGATGCGTGTAGCCTCCTCCACCCAGCCGGCATCGAGCATGCGATGCGTGCGCGCCAAGATGCGCGCGTCCAAGTCCGGAACCGCATGGCCGACGCCTACCAGACGCCGTGAGTGCCCCGGACTCTTTGCGCCTGCTGCGTCCTTCCACTCGCTCTGCCACGCGGAAAGCGTGCGGCCAGTTTGCTCATAGACTTCCAAGGCACGCACCACGCGACGTGTGTCGTTTGGATGCAAGCGCCCGGCGCTCTCGGGGTCAACCGTGCTGAGTCGTGCATGCTGTTCGACGAGGCCAATCTCGAGCGCTTCGCGCTCCAGGCGCTCACGAAGTTCCAAGTCCGCCGGCGGGCCCTCGAAAATCCCGTGAGTCAGAACCTTCAGGTAGAAGGCTGTCCCGCCCACAAAGAGCGCTCGGGCGCCGCTGGCCTCGATCGACTCCAGGACTGGTTTCAGATCTGTCAAGAAGCGCTGAACGTCATAGCGCAGGTCAGTTTCCACCAGATCGATCATGTGGTGTGGAACACGCTCGCGCATTGCCCGGTCCGGCTTGGCCGTCCCAATGTCCATGCCGCGGTAGACGAGCATCGAATCCAGCGAGATTATCTGCGCTCCCGCCCGCTCAGCCACGGCCATCGCAAGTTCGCTCTTGCCCGCCGCTGTGGGACCAACGAGGGCACATATCTCAGAGCACAGGGGTAAGGATTGGTTCATAGACACTCTTCTCGCAGAATACCGAACTCTTCCGTAGAACGTGTACCTAGATTGCGTTGCTCTAGTAGTACTCCAAGAGAATTAGCCCTAATGCAAATCCGAACCGTCGCCCAACTCTGCCTGCTCTTCTGCTTCCTCGCACCCCAAGTAACGGGGCAAGATACCCAGCCAGAGAAACAAGACCCTCCCGGTAGCCGCTTTGGCAATCGCTTCAAATCGAAGTCTATTGTCAAAGAGCTGCGCCGAGCCGACGGATCGGTGGTTCTTCCAGGGGAGCTGCCCGCCAATGCCACAGATGCCGCGCGCGCAGCTTGGAGCGCAATCGTGGCCAGCATGGGCAGCGAAGAACCGATGGAGTCTTTTCTGCTCCACTTCCGCTTGCGTCTGCGCAATCCCGGGAACCAGCAAAGCAACGACCTCAACCTAGCCTTCAGCTTCCTCTCACCGTCCTTCGTGCGCGCCAAGTTCGAGTCCAATCGCAGCCTTTTGCGCGGACCTCTCGGCGACTACCTGATCGACAATGATGAAGTCATCAAGCTTTTCACCCGTGAAGGGGCCGAGGACAAAAAGCAGCTGGATCAAATGGCATCAATCGCCAGTAACTTCGTCAGCTTGACGACTCCGGTCGCAATGCGACTCACGAGCTTGAAATTGTTGGAAACGCTGCCTGAAGAAATTTTTGGCATGCATCGTAGCGCTGCGGGAAAACTGAGTTGGATCGAAGTCACGAGCCCGGATTTTTTCCTCCAAGGCTCCACTGTCCTCTCGGGTCAATCGGAACCAATTCTCTATCGAGCACGCCTAGGTGTCGACCCTAAGTCAAAAGCCATTCGCATGGCACTGATTCATCGTATAGATGGCACCAAGCTCTCCCCCAGCGGCGCCATGTTCCTCAATCTCGCAAAACACGTGGAGCGTTCCGATCTACTGGTCCCGCACCAGATAGAAGTGTTCGATTTAGACCCGCAACTACGCTCGACAAGTTCGCGCCCAAAGCCGAGTTCGATGCTCTACCTCGACGCCAAGCGTGGACGGTTCCAGGCTCACTTGGATGAGAATGACTTCTTGCCGCCGACGAAGTGAAGCGGGACGGGGCACCCTATGGATTCCCCACAAGGCTTGCTCCGCTAGACCCCGAACTTAGGGCAGGGGGCATTTGGCGGGCTGGCGTAACCGTTCACCCTAGAGCCACTAGCAAGGATCACGCTTCCCCCAACCACGAAAATCACTTCCGATGGAATGCTTTCTCTAGATCATCCAAGGTGAAGCGCACACGAGTCGGTCGCGAGTGCGGGCAAGTCTGATCAGATTCCAACTGCTTGCCTCGTCGCAACAAGGTACGGATCTCATCCTCGCCGAGCTCATCCCCCGCCATAATCGAACTGCGACAGGCGGCGCTGTGCAGCACCTCCTCAATCACATCTGCCGCCTCAGGACTCTTGCCCGTACGCGCCAAGAGCTCCGCCACATCTCGCACAAGCCCCATTGGGTCCGGATGACGCAAGCGCGCTGGCATGCCCTGCAAAGCCACGGCCGTTTCACCGAAGGCCTCAATCTCGATGCCCACCTTGGCCAAGGACTCACGGTGCTCGCAAAGCATGGCGAGTTCAGCGCGTGAAACCTCGACGACTTCCGGCACCAGCAAGCGCTGTACTTCGACTTGCCCAGCGCGCAACTCAGAGAGCAAAGCCTCGTAGGTGATGCGCTCGTGCAGCGCGTGCTGGTCGACGACTTCAAAGCCGTCCGGCAGCCGGCGTACAATGTAGGTCTTGTCGACTTGCAAGAAGGGGCCCGGGAGCGTGTCCTTCTCGCTGTCAGTTAGCGCCGCGACGGTGCGCAGTTCATCGGAATCCGGTGCCTGTGAAATTGGAAAATCCAAGATCGGCGGGCGCGCGGCCGCGTCGAATGGCACGCCAGGAACCTCGCGTACGACGAAGGGTTCACGGGCGGCGTTCGGCCGCGACAGTGTGCCTGGATCGACAATCGCTTTTTGCCCGGGGTGCTGAACATAACCCTCCCGCGACAGCGCCTTGCGCAGGAGCCCTTCGCCTGGCGTTGCCATGTCCGTGCGCGCGACCGAAGCGCGTAAAGACGTCAACAGGAAGCCGAACAAACGCCGGTCTTCACGGAAACGAACTTCTGCCTTAGCCGGATGAACGTTCACATCCACCAGCGCTGGATCCATTGAAAGGTGCAAGAAAGCCACCGGTTGGCGACCTGGATCCAAGTAGCCGCGATAGGCTTCTTTCAAGACACGCACGAGCACGCGATCCTTGACCATGCGCCCATTGAGGAACCACATTTGCCGCGCACTATCGCGCCGCGCAAAGCGCGGCGGCGCGACAAAACCGAACAACTTGAAGGTTCCATCGTCGCCATCCACAGGTACCAAGGCCTCGCTTAGCTCTGAGCCGAAGGTGCGCCGGATACGTCCCGCAAGATCCATTGCAGACTCGACATCATAGACTCGCTTGCCGTTGTGCGTGGCCACTACACCAACGTCGAGGTGCCCCAGAGCCATGCGCTGCACGACTTCCAAGCAGCGTGATAGCTCCGTTGACGGCTTTTTCAGAAAGCGGCGGCGTGCGGGTGTGTTGTAGAACAGATCGCGAACTTCAAGGGTCGTTCCGCGCGGACCACCGGCTTCCACGGGTTCGCTGATCTTCCCGCCTTCATTCTCGATGCGTAAACCGGTCAAATCGTCCGGTCTCCGCGAGTAAATGGAACAGCGGGCGACGGATCCGATCGAAGCCAGTGCTTCGCCGCGAAAGCCCAAGCTGGCGATGTGGTCCAAATCCGATGCGTCGCGCAACTTGCTGGTGGCGTGCGCTTCGAAGGCCAAGCGCAAGTCCGCAGCATTCATTCCTGTGCCATTGTCGATCACGCGCACAAGTTTCGCACCGCCTTCTTCTAGGTCGACTTGAACATGAGTCGCTCCCGCGTCGAGAGCATTTTCCATCAACTCCTTGACGATCGAAGCAGGCCGCTCGATCACCTCGCCCGCAGCGATTTGGTTACGAACAACCTCCGGCAAGGGGATGATCACAGCTTCCTCATTCAATTTGGTACTCATCGTTTTCGGGCTCTATTCTGGGGTTTCACGGCCCAGCGCAAGGCAAGGGGTGCAAAGTCATTCACATCGACCTGCGCCCCACTACGGCTCTTACGTTCTAAATGAAGGACGTCTCGATACACACGCTCCCAAGCGGGTGCTCCGCGCAAGGAGAGTTGAGTTGAAAAGGCCTCGCGGGCCATTTTTTGTGCACTGACTCCAGCTTCTGTGGCAGCGCCATCCACGCTAGCGCCGCCTGCGACAGCACGTGCCCCGCGCAAGCCTTGGCGTGCCTTGGAACGCAAGGTCCCCAAGACAATCGCGCATAGCGCTGCGGGATTCACTTCCGTCTTACCATCGCGATCCGAGTGAAAACCGGAACGGAACAGGGACTCGACAGCAGCCAATCCGCGCGCTAAATCGCCGCACAATAAGTCGTCCGCCGTATTCCACGGCGTGCCCCCACTGTTCCATCCGACAAGTTCACGTAACTTCTCGCGACCACCGATACGCAACTTCTCCAGTTGCGTGTCAATCGCAGCTAAGTCATTGCCAGTTGCAGCCGCAAGGTATGCGCAATCATCAGGGCTCAATTTCAAACCGAGCTCAGACGAACGTGTGCCGACCCAAATCGCAAGCTCCACCTTGCGCGGGTCCGGCGACCAAGGCGGTGGCGTGTCGTACAACTTTCGCAGGGAAAGCAGCGGCAACTCCGCCGCCTTTAGCGCCTTGGCGATCACGTGGTCCGCTCGAATCGCACGACCAGTAATCACCAAGCTCCCCGCACGCTGACTCTCGATAAAGCTCAGCGCCGACCGTGTAAAAGGCGACTGTTTGGTGCCCACCTTCTTGAGCAATCCGCTGTCCGCATTGCGCACGACAACACAGCGCGCCGAGGCAAACATCGGATTAGCTCCCAAGTCGTCGAGCAGCCTCGACAACTCAAAATCAGGGTCTTGTGCATCGTGGCGACAAAGCTCGAGCTTCGCAGCCCCAGCGGCCTCAATCAGCTTCGAAACACCGCGTTCCACGAAATAGCGCTCCTCTCCGCGCAGCAGAGCTGCATGCGGTAATCCGTCGCGCTCGACCACCTGAAAGAAGTCGCGGAGCTGGGTCCCGGGGTCCGCTTCACGTGTACGCGCTTTGGCCATGGGCCGATTGTAACGAGCCCAATAGAGTGCGGCCACCTTAGCGAGCGGCTTCAGTCCCTAGTCTTCAGCCCCGCCCGTGTAGCCCAGAAGCTCTAGATCACGCAGGATCGACTCGTCGATCAGACTCTCGCCTAGCTCTGTCCCGATTTGACTTTGCAAGTCCCCATCCCGCCGCTTCTGGGAGGCTAAAAGGGCCCTCCGTTCCGCAGTCACCCGCGGGTGCTCGCTAGAAAGCTCCCGCAACTCATCAGGGTCCTCGATGCAGTTGGAGAGCTGCACCGAGCCCGTGAGGTCCTCCTCAATCAAACGCCAGGGGTCGCGTCCCTCGGAACCACGTCGATCAGGGGGTCAAGGCGAGATCTAGCGCAACACCAAGAAACAAGCCCACTCCGACCCAGCCATTCAGGGTGAAGAAAGCCACGTTGACCCGACTCAAATCGTCGGCAGAGACGATCGAATGCTCCCAGACCAAAAGCCCAGCCGCGATCGTAAGCGCTAGCCAATACGGCCAACCGAAGCCCGCAAGATTGCCCTGCATGAAGAAACAAACGACGGCGACGATGTGCAAGGCGATCGACAAGCGCAAGGCCAACGGAACGCCGAGACGCGCTGGAATTGAGTGCAAACCGCGTTCCCGATCGTAGTCAGCGTCCTGGGAAGCGTAGATAAGATCAAAACCCGCCACCCAGGTGAGAACACCCAAGGCCAAGAAGAGTACGGGCCCAACATCGCCCTCCAGGCTACCGCTGATCGCGAGCCAAGCCCCGAGGGGCGCGATAGCTAGCGACAAGCCAAGGACGAAGTGTACGACCAGCGAGAAACGCTTGAAGTAGCTATAGCTCAAGAGCACCAAGAGCACAAAGGGTGCAATCTTCAGGCACAGTGGATTGAGAGCTGCGGACCCAGCCAGAAATACAGCACAAGATCCTCCAACCAAGAGCGCAGCACCAAGCGGTGAAATGACTCCTGCAGGAATCTCTCGCGAACTGGTGCGTGGGTTCTTCGCGTCGATCTTACGGTCCACCAGTCGATTGAAAGCCATCGCCGCCGTGCGCGCCGCAACGGCACAAATCACGATCAGCACCAAATGCGAGACATCAGGCACACCACCTGCTGCGATCCATGCGCCTTGCAGAGCAAAGGGCAGGGCAAAGATCGAGTGGCTAAACTTGACCAGCGAGAGGTACTCGGAGAGTTTTTTCACGCACCAGGATCCTGCATCCCATCCGGCCGCTTCTGAGCTCCCCAACGAGCGCCGACGGAATGCTCAAGCTTCAGAGTATCGAGAATCTTGCCCACTACATGATCGACAAGCTCAAAGACTGTCTGCGGCTTGTGATAAAAACCGGGCATCGCCGGCAAGATCACTGCGCCCATGCGTCGCAGGCGCAGCATGTTCTCCAAGTGAATTTCCGACAGGGGCGTCTCGCGCGGAACGAGCACCAACTCACGCCGTTCCTTCAACGCCACGTCGGCAGCGCGCTCGACCAGATTAGAGCTGTAGCCCGCCGCGACGCGCGCCAAGGTCCCCATGCTGCACGGACAGAGAATTACCGCCGCGATACCAGCTGTCCCGGAGCTGGCGGGAGCTTCAACCGCGTCGCAACCGAAGCTGCGTATGTCTTTTGCGACCTCTTTGCCAAGCCAGTCCGCGAGACACGACGCCAAAGATTCTGCGTTATCCCCCGCTTTAAATCCGCGCTCATAGTTCAAGACCTTGACCGCCGCTGGCGAAAGAGCCAAGTCGACCTGATGTCCATGTTGCACCAGAGCTTGCACCAATCGCTCAGCGTAGAGGGTGCCACTGGCGCCGGTCATACCGACAAAAAAACGACTCATAGCCAAATCTCCGGACCGGCCCCTATCAGGAGCGCCAAATTAAAGAGAGCGTGTGTCCAAGCAGCCACTCCCGGCCCGCGCCAGCGGAACAAGAGAGCCAAAAGTAACCCAGCCAGGAAACGCCAGGCAAACATTGCCGCATCAAAGCTTTCTCCGCTCTCGCCAAGCCAAGCAGTACATACCGACAGGTGCATGGCCGCGAATGCGAGAGCAGCGCCGACTGCCGCTAGGAACTCCGATGTCCAAGAGGACACTCGATCCCTGGCTCCAAAGAACAAGAGCACACGCCGCGACAACACGAAGAGCAAGCTGAAGAGTCCAACGCGGAAGAGTAATTCCTCAAAGGCCGCTGCTCCGAATACTCGCGCCGCAACTGGTAGCCCGGTGTCTGCCGCCAAAGGCGCCACCTCGTTCTCGAAACCCCCGAACAAACCTATGCCGTAGGCCATGATCGGCCCAAAAGCACAGGCCGCAACGAAGCCCTCTACGCAGATACGAAAGAGGCTCGGCACAAGCGCTACGCGCCGGGAAAAGCAAAGGGCGCCCGCCACAATTACGCAGAGGGAGAGAATCGTGCTACGCAAGAGCACAGTGCTCACCGGGAAGATGTCGAGGATCCGGAACATCGCATGTTCCGATTGACTGCGCGGCAGGCTCGCATCGCTCGCCAAGCCATACTCATAGGCGATGAACATGGGCACCATCGCCAAGATCCCCAAAGCCAGAGAACTCGACACACGATCGCCATTGTTCTCAGCCGGCAACCACCCCGCGCTTTTCGCTTGCGGCCCGTCCTCCCATTCCTCTTCCCAGTCTTCTTCGCCGCTCATCGCCCTTCCCCTTGCGGCACACGTCCCCAATGCAAGCAAGCGATACCGCGCGTGAGTAGTTCATAGCCGCAGTCTTCTAATCCAACCGCCTCCATCTCCGCCTGCAACATCGCAGGCGAAGGCCACGCCATCACCGTGCGCGCCAGGTAGGAGTAGGCATCCTCGTCGCGCGAGAAGACCCTGCCGATGTTCGGCAAGACGCGCGTGAAGTAGAAGCGGTACAGCGGTCCGAAGAGCGCACCGGGCGGTTGGCTAAACTCGAGAACTAGAACGCGACCACCTGGCCGCACGACTCTAGTCAGCTCACGCAAGCCCTGGGTTCGGTCCGCCACGTTGCGGATTCCAAAGGCCACGCAAGATACATCGGCGCGACCAGAAGCGACGGGCAAGCGCAACGCATCGCCGTGTGCGAAGACCGTGGGCGTCTTTACGCCATCCCGCTTGGGCAGCGCATGGAGAAGCATCTCTGGCGTGAAGTCCACGCCGACCACCGTCGCGCCGCGCCCGGCGAATTCGATGCCTAGATCTCCGGTTCCACAGCAAGCATCGACGACCACACCGGTCGCCCCATCTCCAGCGAGTTCAACCGCTCGCTTGCGCCAACGACGGTCAATGCCTACGGAGAGGGTGTGATTCAGAAAGTCGTAGCTGCCCGCGATGCGGGCGAACATAGACCGGACCTGCTGGGCTTCGGGCATGGCGCGCAGAGGATACAGAACCAATCCAATGGAACGGCGGCGGCGCTGGGTCAAACCCACCGCGCCGCCCGTACTTGTCGCAAACTTGCTGCCTACTGGCGGAAGTAATCCATCATGACCGTGGTCCCGATGGCGTTGACCGACTGGACTCCCGGCTCAAAGGCATTCGTGTCGAAGCGCTGGTAGGCGCCATCGAGCAAAATCACATCGACTCCGCCCAAGCCCAGGGTCGGGCTTGGAACAGCAGCAAACATGAAGCGCGGGATGTTGGTGGGAAGACCACCACCAGCCTGTCGAACAACCGATTTCCCGTTCAACGGAATCGGCGATCCGGCGCTAAAGTTAGTGGCCCAGTTAGAAATACCGCCCAGGTTCGTCATGTTGTCGAAGGCGATATCCACGGGAACTCCAGTCAACTTGTCCTCGCCAAGCGAGACTTTAATTCCATAGCTCATGTCCCGGAACTGAGGGATCAAGAGCGAAGTGAAGTTGATCAAGAGCTGGCCAGGGATGGCAGCCTCAGCCGAAATGTTCGTAATTGCGCCTTCCGTGGGCGATCCCGTGAGTTCGAAGCTTCCCACATCGAGGGGACCCTCGTGCACGACCCAGAATCCACTCCGAATTTCCTCGTGGTCAGGCTGCAGGGTCTTCGGGTTCCGGAACAGGATCGGAATCGAGCCCACGATGTCATCGTAGCCCCAACCGTTGACCGAGTTCGGTCCAGATTCAAACACCGCGACGCGGCCATTGCGCCCGATAATGTAGCCGAAGTACACGTTGCGCAGGAAGCCGAAGCCATTCTGGCGCGGAGTGATGACTACATCAAAGGGACGGTCGAGGTTCGAGCTCACCACCTTGCGGACGGCCAAAGAGAAGGCTGAAATGACCGAAAGGCTACTGTCACCTTCGTTGCAAACAAGGATGTCCTCGTTGCCCGGCTCCCAAGCGATACCGCGCGGTGCGGTACCCACAGCGACAGTCTTGACGACTTGGTGGAAATTCGATGAAGCCGGATCGATATCGATGAAGGTCACCGAATTTGTCGATTGGCTACTGATTGCTAGCAAGTCGAGATTCGTGCCAATAGCCAAAGCCGTCGGATCGGGTACCAAGATGCGATCGATGACCGTCATGCGGTTCGAGTTCAAGACCAGAATCTCGTTACGAGCACGATCCATCACATACAGGAACTGTCCGATCTGTTGGCGCAAGCCATAGGGCGCACAAGCCTGAGTCGTTGAAGCGGGCAGCGACGGGCCTTGAAAGAACACGTTGGTCGTGGTCACGAGCAGCCCGTTGGGCGGTGCTCCGACAGAGGGGTTTCCGAACGGATCTCCTGTGACTAGCAAGTTGGGCGGTACGGTGTCCACCGAAGTCGGCTCCTGACCGCCGATGAAGGGAGAGATGCACAGGGGCGGAAAAATCAACGGCGGCGGGTTGGGGTGAACTGACCAACTGACCATGTTCGGGCCACCACTGATCAGAACCTGAGTTCCACCGGTCGTTCCCGTTGCGGGGCCAAGCGTTGAACCATCGATCTGCGCCGCGACTTCTTTGAAACCATCCGCAGCACACAGGTTGCCACCGGACGTTCCCTGGCAACCAAAAGGAGCCGGAGCATTGTTGAAGGCCACATCCAAGGAGTAGCCGAGCATCATGTCACCGACTGATTGCATCACCGGCGAGCGCGCCACGAACTCGTTCAAAGAGGAGTCCAAAGACAGAGTGAAAACCCCCGACGAACCGCCATCAACCGTGCAGGTTCCCGCGGCCAGAGGCGGACGCATCGCAGTTCCTTGGAGATTGACGTTCGGGTTGTTGGGGTAGTTCGAGTTGCCTTGGATGACCGGGTTCGACGGATCGAAGGTCGGGTTGCCCGTTCCTTGCCCAAAGCCATTCAAGTCGATCACAGAGATACCCGGAGAACCACCGGAGCGTCCCAGGTAAATTGTGTCGGGGGTCACCGGCACGTTGACCACGCCAGGCCCTTCACCCGTGGTGAAGTTTGTGATCGCAGAAATACTGTTCGTGTTTCCAACCAGGTCCTTGATGTGTCCCCCGGAGATGACAATGTCAACCAGATTGAAGATTCCACATTCCTGGCTGGGAGGCCCTGATCCAGGGAAGTTGAAGGCGGGCGTCAGCTCCCAACGAGTCAGGTCATAGGGACTCAGCGGAGCAACATGGAACGGAACGTTGACCACGCTGCTTGCAGGTCCAAACATAACTGAAATCGCAGAACTCAGACCAGGCACCTCTGAGGAGAGTAGATCTCCGAGTGTTGTGGGCTGAATCGCTTCCGAGAACTCGAAAACGATGGAGGTCAGCGGATCCACATCGGTCTCGCCGCCGCCCGGGGTCACGCGCGGAGTCTGAAGCGGCGGAGGACTGGAGAGGATCTCTGGCAGCAGGGTATCTGGGCCAACCGTAGTTGTAGCCAATGCAGAATGAGCAAGGGGGCGACCCTCTAAGTCTAAGACGGCCCGGCTGATCTCCATCCTAATCTGTACGCCTGAAGGAAAGGTTTCGTGGGTGGATAAGTCCCGATCGGAATCCACCACGAACACGATTGAGTCTTCGCCGAGCAGTTCATTCTGCCCCGAAAAAGTAGTCTCCGTACCTGGAAACCCAAGTCCAGGAAACTGGTCATTTTGCGGGCCCAACCCGATCGCGTTACCGGTGGAGTCGATCCACTTTTCCCACGTCAAGACCGCGGGTGAACCAGACACTGTATCCCCATAGGTTGAGCCGCCAATGAAGACTCGCCCCCTGATCACCGTCGCCCCACCGTTGACAGGATCGAGTGCGCTAACAACCACCGTGCCACTCAAGCTGTTGCTCTCCAGAAGTCCTGGCGAGCTAGACATGATTGAGTTGAAGTCAACAGCTCCCGAGAACTTGGCGAAGATGTATTGATTACCAGGGTCGCCGCTCGGCAGCTGGGCCATCAGCGGATAGGTCGGAACTGTCTGCACCAGGTTTGTCGTTGTGATGTTGTTCAGAACATCATCAATCGTTCGCAATGAAATGATCTGACCACCACCCGGGCTACCAGCTGTTTCGAGACTGAAAGCCTTGTGCGGCAATAGTTCGGCGAAACCGGTAGAGACGTAGGAGAGCGAGTGAGTCGGACCAGCCGTTCCGTTGGCATTCGAACCGCCGGAGCACCCAGCCAAACCTGCCGCCAAAAGCACGGTTGCTGAAAGGCGACACGCTGCTGCATCAATTTTGAGTTGCTTCATGTTCATAGTTTGAGCTCTTGGGCGATGGCCTACTGACGGAAGTAATCCATCATGCCGGAAGCGTTAGAACAAGAAATCGATTGGGTGCCAGGGAGGAAGCCGTTCGTGTCGGTGATTGTGTAGCCACCACCGATATCGATGACATCAACAAGGCCTTCAGAGCCGAAACTCGGACTTGGGACAGCCACAAACATGAACTGCGGCTCGTTTGAGTTTTGCACGAGACCGTTCACGGTACGCACCAGACTCTTGCCGTTGTTGGGCAACGGCACGCCTGCACTAAAGAGACTTTGGTGATTGGCCAGTGCGCCGAAGTTCCGCATGTTGTCGAAGGCGATGTCAACCGGCACGCCGGAGATCACATCACCTCCAAGCGACACGGTAATAGCGAGAGACAAGTCGCGGAACTGCGGGATGAGTAGTGAACCGATGCTCAACGGGATCGCTCCGGTGAAGCCACTCTCAATCTTGAGGTTCGAGACTGCCGGAATTCCTACGCCACCCTCTGATCCCGTAAGCGGATCAAACGGACCTTCGTGCACCACCCAAACGCCGGAGTTGACGTTGATGTTGTCGGGCTGAATCTTCTTCGGGTTGAGGAAGGTCATCGAAGCTGAGCCGATAATGTCGTCGAAGCCCCATCCGTTGACTGAGTTCGGCCCTGATTCGAACATGGCCAGGCGGCCCGTGCGATTCATGATGTAGGCGAAGTAGACGTTGCGCAGGAAACCGAAGTTTGATTGACGCTGAGTAATCGCCAAGTCGAAGGGGCGATTGAGCTGCGAAGTCAGCAGCTTACGAGTCGTCAGCGAAAAGGCCGACATAATCGAAACTGTGCTGTCGAGCTCGTTGCAAACGAGGATGTCCTCGTTCCCCGGATCCCAGACGATGCCGCGCGGCGCACGTCCAACCACGGTCGTCTGAATGATTTGGTGGAAGGTCGATGAGGTCGGGTTGGTGTCCACGAAGCTCACCAAGTCCACGGACTGGTTGCTGATGGCGATGTAGTCCAAGTTCGGTGACATGGCCAGGTCAGTCGGATCAGGCAGCTGAATCCGATCGATGACGAGCATGTTGTTCGAGTTGAACACCACCAGTTCCTTACGAGCTCGATCGATGACGTACATGAACTGGCCAATCTGCTGGCGAATCATGTAGTTCAGGCAGGCACCGGGCACCGGCTGCGGTGCGTGGGGACCGTGCATCCAAGCGTTCTGCTCGGGGGAGAGCAGGCCTCCGGGAGGCTCGCCATTCAACGGGTCCCCTAGCGGATCGCCAGACACCAACAGGTTGCGAAGACCCAAACCGTTAGGCGGTGCAGCCGGGGGAAGCGGCAGAACAGTGAAAATAGAGGTCGGTTCCTGGCCGCCGATGAAGGGCGAGATGCACAGGGGCGGGAATAGGAGCGGCGGCGGGTTCGGGTGCGGTGCAAAGGAGATCGAGTTCTCCCCACCGGTGTGCGACGCCAAGGTCTGGTTGTTGATCAGCGGCGGCGGGTAGGTCGGGATCAAAGTGTTCGGACCCCCCTGCATGACTTGAATCAATTTCTGGCCGGTCGTTGCACACAGGTTGCCGCCATTCGCTTGACAGCCAAAAGGCACAGGACCGTTGTTGAAAGCCTGGTCCAGAGAGTGGCCCAGCATCATGTCCCCAGGATTGAGGACAACTGGTGTGCGGATCAACAAGTCGTTCAGTGAAGAGTCACGCGTCAGCGAGAAGACCCCCGAAGAACCACCGTTCACAGTGCATGAGCCTACCGACAGAGCCGGACGGATTACGCTACCTTGCAGCTTGACGTTCGGGTTGTTGGGGAAGTTCGACCAGCCCGGCTGAAACACGTTGAATGACGGGTCGTAGGTCGGGTTGCCCGTCGATTGACCGAAGCCGTTCAGGTCGATCACCGAGATGCCGGGGTTGGCACCGCCTCGCGCTACATAAATCGTATCCGGCGCAATGGGCGCGTTCACCAATCCAGGTCCCTCACCCGTTGTGAAGAACGTGCTAGCTGAGAGAGCGTTGACGTTGCCCGCCAAGTCCACAAAGAGATTTGGATTGACGGTTACATCGATGCGATTGAAGACACCGCACTGAAGGTCTACGGGTCCCTCGCCCGGGAAGTTATAGGCAGGCGTCAACTCGTAACGGGAGAAGTCGAAAACACTGACCGGCAGCACGCTGAACGGAACGTCCACGCGCGCCGTCGGCGGGCCAAACTTAATACTGATGGATGAGCTCAAAGTCGGCGTGACGTTGATCGGCAGGTCTCCCAAGGACCAAGGCTGTACCGGCTCGTTGAAGATCACGACTATCGACGTCATTGGATCAACGTCCATATCGCCAGCGCCGGGAACAATGTCAGGAACACTCGTCGGCGGCAGAGAAACCCGAATTTCAGGGGTTCGCATATCGGGCCCCGCCATGGTTGAAGCCAACGCTGTGCGGGCGATGTTACGACCCTCAGTATTTTGCACACCGGTCTCGATGCGCATGTGAATCATGATGCCCGCCGGGAACGTCTCGTGCGTTGCAAGCATGCCGTCGGCGTCCGGGATGAACACCACAGTGCGCGGTGAGATCAACGCGTTTTGACCAGCGAAGGGTTGTTCAGTTCCCGGGAAGCCCAACCCAGGAAACTGATCGCTGTTCACCCCGAGAGCGATCGCGTTGCCCGCGTCATCGACCCACCTTTCCAAGGGGAGGACCGCCGGCGATCCGGTCGGGGTGGTGCCGTAGGTGTAGCCGTTAATAAAGGCTCGTCCGGGGACGGTCGTTGTGGTCCCGGATTGGGGATCGACCGATTGAACAACAATTGTGCCCGTGAAGCTGTTGCTCGGCACCAAGCCGGGCGAACTGCTGAGCACACTGTCCACCAACAAGTCCTCGGTGAACTCCGCCATGAAGAAGTGATTGCCCGCTTCACCATTGGGCAGGATCGCTTCAATCGGGAAGCTCGCCACAGGCTGAATCACGTTGTCAGAGCGGACATTGGCAAGCAGGTCCTCATGATTCTGAATCGATATGAGGTTGGCCGATGGAAGCCCTGCATCATCGAGGGCAAAGACCTTGTGCGGTAGCACCTGGCCGAACCCGTTCGACACCTGCACGAGATCCATGCTACCGGCACCTCCACTGGCATTTGATGAGCCTCCGGAGCAACCGGAAAGGGAGATGGAAACAAGTCCAAGAAGTCCTGCGCAATACCGAAACTTTGTCATTATCGATCGGGGGGACGCGGCCTGGGGAGCCGAGTCAGCAGCGAACATTTGAGACGTTCTAATCATGAGGGAGGGGTAATTAACGGCCAGAAAGGGACGGAGCAAGTCACTCCAATCCAGCTGTTGCATTCCCGGGCAGCCAAGAGGATGCCGTGAGGGGGGCTTCGTGGAAAGAAGCCCCTGAAGAAAAGTAGCCGGGAATCGCAATCCCGGGGATCCGAGCTTTCGGAGAAGGCTGAGATATCAGGCGGTGCCTAAGGGGCGGACGCCCCTCCAAAAGTCCCATCCTCCCCCACGAGCCCCCAGCAGGGCAGCCGGGGGGTGAGAACACTTGCTCCTCCAGCTTCAACCGTCCCGCGTGCCCCCGCAGGCACCGGGTCGGAATCAGGTTCGCGTCGAGGAGAGCGTGGATAGAGGTGGTGTTCATCAAGAATTGGGCGCTGCCGCCGAAGGTGTGCCTACCAAGGGCAGGCGAGAAATCTAATCAAGCGGCGTGCCGGGGGCTTTGCAAATGGCCATTACCCCCTCCAGACAGACCTAAACCGTTTATGCTCGGAAACTTATGGAATATGTATCGGGTCTCCAGTGGCCCTCTATCCAATCGACGTGAGCGGTCTCTCTGTATCCACCGCGCACTTCTGAGAGCCGCACAGTGTGCGCTTTGCCTCAGATCAATTATCTGAGCTCGAAATGCACAGAAGCGCACTCTGGAGCTTGGGACCGCGGATCCTCCTTTCTATCCTTGAGGGTCATGTCCAGCACCGAGCACGTATTCAACGCCGACGCCCTAGCCGGACTTCCCACGGCCCACGACTCAGCGGCGCCCCCCGAACGCGAGCTCGAAGTGGCTCTGCGTCCCGCGAGCCTCTCCGAGTTTGTCGGCCAAGAGCTCACTCGAGACAACTTGCGCTTGGCCCTGCAAGCCGCGACCAGCCGGGGGGAGGCCCTCGACCACCTACTATTCTCGGGGCCTCCAGGTCTTGGGAAGACGAGCCTGGCTCGAATTCTTGCCACGGAACTAGGAACACAGCTACACAGTGTCGCTGGCCCCGCACTCGAACGTCCACGCGACTTGGTCGGCATGCTGACCCAACTCAAAGCGGGCGATGTGTTTTTCATCGACGAGATCCACCGCATCCCGGCCAACGTAGAAGAGTACCTCTACACCGCGATGGAGGATTTCCGCGTTGAAGTCACCCTAGACCAAGGACCGCATGCGCGTGTGCTGCCACTCAACCTCGAGCCCTTCACGATGGTCGGAGCCACAACGCGCGAAGGATTGTTGTCAGCGCCTTTCCGTTCGCGCTTCGGATTGTTCGAACGGCTTTCCCCCTATCCAACCGAGGAGCTCATCCGCATCCTCGAGCGTTCGGCAGGGCTAATGAAGATCGGCATCGACGCGGAAGCAGCGCACCTCTTGGGTTCGCGCAGCCGCGGAACGCCGCGCATCGCGAACCGTTTCTTACGCCGCGCACGGGACGTTGCGCAGGTCGCGGGAAACCGCGTGGTTGACAGCTCGACTGCGCTCGAAGCGTTAACACGCATGGGCATCGACGAACACGGACTCGAGGAGATGGATCGCCGCGTCTTGCATTGCTTAGCGAGTACACCAGGAGCTCCCGTCGGAGTGAAGACCATTGCCGCAACCATTGGTGAAACGGAACGCACCATCGAGGAAGTCTTCGAGCCGCACTTGCTGCGCTGCGGATTCTTGCAGCGCACTTCACGCGGCCGAGTCATCACTCCGAAGGGCTGCGAGATTATCGGGGTCGATCCGCGCGGGCTCACCGGCGAGGACTTGTACTCGTGAGCATCTGGCAAGGGACAATTATTGCGACAGGCATTGCGACGGGTCTATTGATCGGAGCCTGTGTCCATCCCCCCAGCCATCTGGGCATGGACCCGGATCCGGCGGAGAACGCTTATCAAGCACTAGATCCGCAAGATGAAGCAGCCCTGGCGCCCGGGGTCATGTGCGTTCGCTTGTCGGCCTATGAAGGCAAGATTGACGTTCGCGTGATCGGTAGCGCGGAAGGCGAAGTCGCTTTCCATCGTGCGGGTGACTCGATCAGCTCATCGAACGGGGAACGTGCAAAGAGCTTCCTGATGCGCGAAGTTCCGAACGGCGGTGGGTTCATCCTGGGCGAGCGAGTCTACCTCGGCGACCTGCGCATTTCCCTCGGAAATGACGGCGGTCTCTCCATTGAAAATCAAGTGGGCTTGGAAGACTACATCGCAGGTGTGGTCCCCGCAGAACTTATCCTGTGGTCCGCAAAGGAATCGGAGATTGAAGCCCAAGCGATCGCCGCACGTACCTACGCCTTGCGTTCGCTCGGGAGGCGCAAGGTCCTCGACGCAAACGCCTTCCTGTGGGACGACACGCGCGACCAGGTTTACCTCGGACAATTCCAACCTGAAGACTCAGACGGCTCGCGTCGTGTGGCCGCTCGTTTGCAGCGCGCCTTGCAGAACTCGAACAGTTTGGTCATGCGCGATTCGGAAGGCGACCTCTACGACGTTCGCTTTCACGCATCATGTGGTGGCTACACAACCTCCCCCGCCGAAGCCTTCCCGTTGGAAAGCACGTGGCATCACTCGCCAGTGCGCTGCGAACCCTGCGCAAAAATTGGCGTCGAAGAATCCTCTTGGCCCGTACTGGATAAGCGTCGCCGCCGCGTGCATTGGCGCTGGACCGTACCCGCTGCGGACTTGAACTTGCTGGCGCAAGAGATGGGTAGCTTGGGTGCAGTCACATCTCTATCCACGCCGCAGATCGATGGAAATGAACGTTGGCAAAGCGTCGTCCTTCAAGGAACTGCCAAGAGCAAGCGCGTCTCGATCGAAGACTTCCGGCGTGTTCTGGGTGCAGCGAGCCTCAAGAGTGGCCGCATGGTTGCCGTCTGGCCTCGCGTTGGAGAACGGATCACAGGTGGCGTTTTCTTCGAGGGCTTGGGCCGCGGCCACGGCGCAGGGCTCTGCCAAATCGGATCCCACGAGTACGCCCAACGCGGATGGACAGCCGAACGCATCCTCAACCACTACTTGCCCGGGGTACGGATTGAACCGCTCCCCACGGCTCGAATCGCGACCTCAAGCAACTGATAAAACGTGCCTTTCGGTTTTCATACGAGCGCTAGCTGCTCCACAACTCACGCCCGCACCGGCATCTTTCAAACTCCCCATGGCCCCGTGCAAACCCCGGCTTTCATGCCGGTGGGAACACGCGCAACCGTCAAGGGAGTCTTGCCCAGCGACCTGACTCAAGTGGGTTCGCAGATGCTACTAGCGAACACCTATCACCTGCACTTGCGGCCAGGCGAGGATGTTGTCCGCGAACTAGGCGGCTTGCACAAAATGATGGGGTGGGACGGGCCGATCCTGACTGACTCAGGAGGCTATCAAGTGTTCAGCATGGACGACATCAACCGCATCGACAACGATGGTGTTTCGTTCAAATCGATCATCGACGGTAGCGAGATTCGCTTCACACCCGAACGTGTAGTCGACATCCAAAACGCGCTGGGCGCCGATGTGGTCATGGCCTTCGATCACTGCCCCGCAGGTACGGCTGACAGACGAGAAGTTGAGGTCGCAACAGATCGAACCCACAGCTGGCTAGATCGCTGCGTCGACCGCTATCGCAAGAATGGAGGCGAAGAAAGTGGCCAAGCGCTCTTTGGGATTGTCCAGGGTGGACGCTTCGAAGATCTGCGCAAGGCATCCGTCGATGCGGTCTGCTCCCACGATCTGGTCGGCTATGCCATCGGTGGAGTTTCCGTTGGAGAACAAGAAGAGTGGATCAAGCGCACGGTGGATTACACCGCACCGCTCATGCCGGTGGACAAGCCGCGCTACTTGATGGGCGTAGGCACTCCCAAGGATTTCTTTGATGCGATCAGCGCCGGAGTCGACCTATTCGACTGCGTAACCCCAACGCGCAATGCACGCAACCACACAGTATTCACCAGTCGTGGCCGGCTCAACGTGCGCAATAAAGGGTTCCAATTGGACACTGGGCCGCTAGATCCGGAGTGCGATTGCATCGCTTGTACGCAGTTCAACCTGGGTACGCTACGCCACCTGTGCACCGTCGGAGAAATGCTAGGCGGGACCCTGCTTTCGATTCACAACTTGCGGTTCTTTCATCGCACTCTTGAGCGCGTGCGAGAAGCTATCGTTGAAGATCGCTTCGAAGAGCTGCGAGCTGAAGTCGTGCAGCGCTTCACGCGCCGCATGGCTCCGAAAGACCTCTAGCTGCCCGCAGCGCCCACTCCCTTGGGAGAGGATGGTTAAGCCGGGTCAACGCTTGTACTCGAAAAAAAGCGTTCCACATCCGGCCAAGAGGTGCACGCGGAACAAGCGCTGTTCCGCTGGGTTACTTCTTCACGAAGTCCGAACAGGTCCGAACGTTAGGCCGGCCGCGGACGGAACAGGTGTTGGGGTGATTGTATTTGCAACGATCACACAAGAACTCTCCGCCCTCGAGGGCGAAGAGTCGGCGAAAGAAAAGCCGGAGCTTCTGTAGGAATCCCACGCGTAGAGGAGGCTTGGCTCGTGGCGCTGTCTAACGGCCGTTCAAACGCGCCGAGAGAACCTCGATGCGATCTACATCGATCAAGGGATAAGAGCCGGCTTGAGCCCGCGCAGAGCTCACCGGGATGCCCTTAACTCCAATTTCAAAACCAGAGTAGAGATCGAGTTCGTAGCGACGACTACTGCATTGAACCTGGGCCAAGAAGTCGGCACCCCATCGAACCAGATAGATTTTCTCGCCGTCGCGATCATGACGTTCGAGCCACCCGCGCGTTTGGAAACGGCCCCACAAGGGATCCTGCTTGCGTTGGTTCCTGTCCGCTTGATCGCGTAGATCGTCGAGACGCTCCTGACGATTCTGATTGTTGTCCTCGAAGTCAGCACGCATGCGCTCAAGGTCGCGGTGCAAGTCCAGGCGTTTGATTCGTTCTTCGATCAGCGAGCGCGTAGGTGCATCCGGGCCCAGAGCCAAGACGGCCTGATAAGCGGCGTAAATCTTCGCATAGTCCACCGTACCGGCGGCCAAGGTCGAATCCATTAGGCGGTTCGCAGCAGCTAACTCGGTGAAGACCCCAGTTCCCGCCGAAGCGTTAGCCGGCTGCACTGGAGCCGCTGCTTGGGTTGTTCCTTTTGCTTGGACTGCACGACTGCCGCCCGCGTCCACAGCGATCTCCGGCTGATTGCCAAGCGCCTTACTCACCGCCGCGCCCCAAAGAGCGCTGGCGTTAGAGCCCGCCGGTAGCGCGCGCGTAGAAGCCGCGAGCACATAAACCATAGTGTCCGGCGGGGAGTAGACCTGGACCCAGTCCTCGGTCATGGGCTTGCTGCGATCTTGGCGCTTGATGAAGCGCAAACGATCGCCGCGATCGAGTTGTGCAAGCGGGTACGAACTCTGAGTTTGCGGCAAGGGGCGCATATTAATGAAGCTGCCCGACACCTCGACCCACCCGGGACGCGCCGACTCCGTCAGGTACTTACCGTAGACCCAGACCTTGACGCCACCGGGGACGGCGACCTTCAGATAGGCCATGCCCTCACGCTCGGCGTAAACCGCCAGGGGTGTTTCGCCGGAAATCTCCAGAACGACACGCCCCTTGTCATCGGGCAAGTTGCGCAGGCTTGCGCCTGTTGCCCCCGCCAGTACATAACGAATCGGCTCGCCAAGGTCCTGCGCGGAGCTATGCCTCGTTGCCGAAGGTCCGGCGCTCGCCATCGGTAGACCAACGGTCATGAGCAGCAGGGCGCCGCCCAAAAGAGCTGCTGCACAGCCGCTACTGCTCGTCCCCGAAAGATTGTTCTGTTTCGTGCCCATGATTCCTGTCCGCTCTGTGTGGTTGTCTCGCATCCGCATCTCGAAAATGCCCGGGAGCCCCGGGGC
>JBLIOI010000067.1:0-26193 GCA_047639675.1 Planctomycetota bacterium
TGGGCGAGAGAGCGAAGCTGGGCTGGAAGCCAGCGCGCACCCTGGCTCTCGCATTCTGGGATGCGGAGGAAACGGGGCTGGTGGGCAGCACGGAGTGGGCCGAAGCCAACGCAGACATGCTGCGAGAGGACTTAATCGTCTACCTAAATGGAGATACCGCGGTCAACGGGACTCACTTTCGCGGAGCTTCCGGGACACCTGGTCTTTTGGGGACCCTGCAAACGGGCCTTGAGAAGGTCGAACAAGCTGACGGGAGCGGTAACCTATGGGACGAATGGGTAGAAGCCGCGGGCGAAAAAGGCCCCGCGCTAGGATTGCCAGGATCAGGCTCCGACTACGCGGTATTCCTCCATCACCTCAGCTTGCCCATCGTCGACCTTTCTCTTGGCGGAAATTCTGGCGGTCAATATCACTCGCGCTTTGACGACTTCGCCCAAGTCGATCGCTTCCTTGATCCAGGCTGGCTTGGCCACGAACTGGCCGGAAAGATGTACATGACGCTGATGCTCGAATTTGCCGAGCAGGGCCATGCCAGCTTCAATGAGAGTGAAGCCGCACTTCGCATGGCCAAGATCGCGCGCGACAGTGCGAGTTGGCTTGGCGACAAGCATGCAAACGAGCTGGCTAATGTCTTCGAACGCTTAGCACAACTCGGGCCAAGCGTGGGCCGCGTGCCCTTCTACCAACGCTTGGAATCGGCGGGCGGTTTGCAGGGCCGCAATTGGTACAAAAATCGCCTGTGGGTTCCTGGTCTCGAGACCGGGTATAGCTCCGAGACCTTTCCCAGCTTGCGCTTTGCGAAACTGATTGGGCCGGAGGCCCTGGCCTATGAAGTGAAGTCGCTGACGGCAGCGATTCTTCGGGATGCGCCTGGCGAGTAGCGAACCTGATCGGAATTCGCGGGACTGCTCGTGACCTACAAGTTGAGCGTGCGTTGCAAAATCACGCATAGAGTGCGGGGGCTCGCGGGGACGCGGCGACCGTTGCCCTCCTGTAAGCCCTCTGGAGCTGAAGGGAAAGTGGATGACGCCCCATCGAGCTTGCCAAGTTTCTGGTTAAGCTAAGACCACCATGAAGTTCCTCCCCAGCATCATCTTTCTTCTCGCTCTCGCTCCATCGAGTGTCGCCGAGCCCTTCTGCCAAGAATCTGTAACGGAGAAGGTTCCGCCTCCCGCCTTATCGATTGATGGACAGCCAATTGCTTGGAACGAGTACGCGCAATGGTTGCTCCTCCTGCAAGGTGAGGGCAACAGTGAGGAATTCATCAGCAACTACCTGGTCACACAGGCGGCGCAGGAAGGAGGTATTACCGCGACCAATGAGCAGCTGCTCAAATCGGTGAACGAAAGCGTCAACGTGCGCGTCGAACGCGCCTTCAATGGCGACCGCAATCTTTGGGTAGCAGAGCTAGAGCGACTTGGCCAGACTCCGGAGATCTACTTCGAGGAACGATTGACTCCAGCTCGCTTCGAATTCCAAATCGACGAATTGGTCAAAGCGCGACGCATTGTCACTGACGAACAAGTTCGCGACCTCTGGGAAAGCCGCTACGGGCCCGAAGGACGTGCGATGCAAATGTCGCTACTATTCCTCAAGATTAGCGCGCCCGCGCAGCCGCAAGGCACCAGTCGGGACGAGAACATCCAGCTCAGTGAGAATGCGAAGAACGAAACCTTCGCTCGCGCTAACAAGCTCCTCGCGAACATTCGAGAACAAGGTAACTTTGAGGAGATGGTTCAGGAGCACTCGGGCCATGCAGCTTCACGCGCTAAGGGCGGCAAGCTTGAAGGCCCCTTAGTTCTTACTGCCTGGCCTGGCGCATCGCGCGAGGGGCTCAGAGCTCTCAAGGTTGGCGAAGTCCTGGAGCCCTTCTTCGGCGACGGCGGTGTCAACCTTCTACGGCTCGGCAGCTTCACTAAAACGCTATTGGCCGATGTCGAGGCCAGCCTGCGGGATGAGCTTCAAAATATGCGCGCAGATCAGGCTGAGACAGCTGAGCTGATCAAGTCCCTAGATCCCTTGGGGGCGGCCGCCGTCACTCTAACCGAGGAGATGAACCGCAAGGTGTCCGCCGAAAAGCCGCGTTCTGATCGCCCTGTGTTCCAAATCCACAATGAACCGGTCACCCGCAGACAGTACTCTCGCTGGCTATTGGCTCGTCGCGGAAGGCCGCTCATCCGCACCTTCGCGCAGCACCGCTATACACTCGAGCGCGCGCATGACGTCGGCATCGTTCTGACTTCCGTTCAAATCGAACAACGTGTTGAAGAGGACCTTGGGCGCCAAATCGAGCTGTTCTTCAAGGGCGACCGAGATGCCTGGCTGACCAACTTAGCCAACGACGGCAAGACCGTTTCAAGCTTCATGCACGTGGCTCGTATTCGCACCGCACACAACTTACGCGCGGAACAGATCATCCTGCTCGATCGTCAAGTATCCGACGAAGATGTGAAGCGCGAGTGGCAGGACCGCTATGGCAAGGATGGCCGGGCGATGGACCTGCGCTACATCATGCGGCGCATCCCCGAGCCGCTCGAGGGTCAGCTGACCACCGAAGCAGAAATCAACGCATACATTGCAGCCAAGACCCAGCAAGGCTTGGAGTTCCTTTCCGAGCTTCGCCAACGGGCGCAGAATGGGGAAGATTTCGCAGCTCTGGCCCGTACCTATTCTGAAGAGGCCGAGTCTCGCGAACGTGGCGGACGCCCAATGGAGCGAGTCAAGCTCCACGAGTGGCCGGAAGACCTTCAGAAGATGCTATGGGCTCTCAAGCCGGGAGAGATGACTGTGCCCGTCGAGTTTGGCATGGGGTCTTTCTTCCTGATCGAACTGGCAGGTCTGGTTCACGTGCCCTTGGAGGAAGCCGAAGCGGAACTTCGAGCTGATCTCCAAAAGCGCCGGCCGGGACAGGTAGAAGTCTCCAGTTTCCTGAATCATGCGACTCGCACGATGCAGGTCAAGGCCCTTCAGGGCATGTACTACTAGTCGCGCGCGAGCAGCTCCCGCGCGCCTTCAGCTTCGAGACTATCGGGCTGCTCATCGATCACGGCTTGCAAGAGAAGGCGCGCTTCAGTCCGTTTCGCGGATCCCTCCTGCTCCGGGCTAGCCGCTAGTTCGAGTAAAGCCTGGGCATGGCTAACCTTCAACTCGAGGTCACCTGAGGCAAATTCGCGCGCGCGGCGAAAGAAGCGCTCAGCCACGGACCAATTTCCTAAGTCCGCCTGAATGTAGGCTGCCAAGCGCAAGGCGCGCGACCGCTCACGCACGCTCACGCTTTCTGCAGCGCTGATCGGCTGTAGACGCTCGAGGGCCGCACGGATCAAGCCTTGGCCCGCCTGCACATTCCCCCCGTCCAGAAGCGAGCGGCCGCGGCGCCACTCAGTGGTCGCAAGTAGGGTCTGAAAGCGCGATGTGTGCGGGTAGAGCTCAGCGAGCTCAGCGGACAAACGCGCGGCTGAATCGAGCTCTCCCGAACGGTCGAGCTGACTTACGGCCAGGTTGTAATCTCTATCTGCTAGATCGCGAGCCAAAGTTTGATCGTCGAATACAGGAGCGTTCACGAAGAGTGCGGCGACGATCGCGAGCACAAGAGCGGGCAGTACAGATTTCGTTCTCGACGGCACGCCAGCTCCAAGCTGTGACGCCAGACTCGCGCACCAATAGCCGCTAAAGGGGAGCAGCAACACCAGGAGCGGCAGGCGCGCCCGCATGCTCATGACCGTCAGCACAATCGTCCCCAAGTAGAAGAGGAATAAGAGAGCCAGCTCCAAGCGCGTTCCACGCAGTTCGCGCTTATAAGCTGCCCACAAAATGCCCGCCAACCCCAAACTCCCCCACAAGCTGAAGCCCGGCCAAGGCAAGCGTAAGAGCGGGACGTACCGAGCATCCCACTCGAGGTGGTGGTTGTCCGGAACCTCATAAGCACCGAGAGCTAGACGGAACTTGTTCCAAAAAATCGATAGGTGCAGCGCGGGATCGTTCTGAATAGACATCTCAACTTGACCCAACCAGTAGCTCGAACTCTCGCTACCATCAAGCTCATGTCCAAGGCGCGTTTGCGCTTCACGCCGCCAATCATCTGCTTCGTAGCGCGGGATGCCCCGAACCCAATCAAACTCGGTCGCTACACCAAAGGGGTTGTCAGCGTTGTTGCCGCCGTACACATTCGTACCAGCACCACTAGTCGTCAAGGCAAAGACATCGCCGACGTACCAGTTGCGCAACATCACCGGCAGGAGCACTAAAGAGACTCCCAGGACGAAAACTCCGCTCGACCGAAGAGCCGCGGACAGTTGCAAGCCCTGTAAGCGCATGCGCAAGAAGGGCAAGAGTGCCAAGAGCGGCAACAGGATCAGAAAGTTCCCGCGCAAGAGCGCTCCCAGTGCGGCTAAGACCCCGGCGCCCAACCACATTCGATACCCGCGCTGAGATTGGAGCAAGACCAGTAGGAAACCAGCCAGGAGCGGCAAGAAGAGGTTTGGCTTGAGCAACAGGCATGGCATCAAGAGCGCCGTCGGATAGAGGCTCCAAGCCAATGCCGCAACCCACGCCGCCCAAGGACCGAATAGCCGCCAAGCCAAGAACCACAAGAGCACCATGGTCAGCCCGCCGAGCAAGCACTGGACCAGTCGCGCCAGATGCAAGTCATGGCCAAAGATCGTATAGAGACCTCCGAGGAAGTACGGATAGAGAGGTTCCTGAAAGAAGACCTCATCACCCAACCAATCACCTTCCGCAATGCGCACGCCCCACTCATCGTAGGACTGCTCATCGATCACAAGCTGATTCGCAAGAGGGTGCGAAGTCTCAAATTGCTGCACTACCCCGATGCGCAACGCGACACTCAACACGCACAAAATCCCCAAGGCAATCCAATGTGAGCGAGACTTCCTGGCCGGCAGCGGCTCTGAATCTTGTGCGATCACAGCTAACCTTCCCGTGTCATTTCCCAAGCCTCTGACATCTCCTCTTGGCGCTCCAACCTCCGAGCTTGAACGATTAAGCGCAGAGTACGCAGCCATTCGCGTCCGAAGGGAGTGAGAGCGAGAAGGACAACTAGCGGGAGACCACCGAGGGCAAAAGTCCAGCCCAAGGTCTTACCTACTAACAAGAGCCCGACCAGGATTACCCCAGCACATAACCAGGGAAAGATCGCAGGCACGCGAGCATAGGCGAACCATTGCAACCGATCGAGACCCCGTAAGCCCTCGGGTTTGGATTGAGGTCGAAAGACCTGAAACCAGGCACGCGCGCGGCGCAAGCCTTGAGACTCTGCTGCCTCCCCCCCAGCGGGTTTGCACTCGTAGAAGCGTGCATCAGGAACCATGCGCACTCTCGGTCGCGCGCCAGAACGAACTTGCAGCATCAAGTCGACGTCGTCAGCAGCGACCCCTGGCTTTGGAGAAATCTCTAGATCAGCACGCCAGGCGAGCCACTGCCCGTGCACGCTGAAAAGCTTGCCGAAACGTGACTCCAAGCGACGCACATTAGCGGTCCACCTGTCCCAAATCGCTGAAGCCGAACGCAAATCACCGGAGCACGCCCCAGTCCCATCAAGTACTTGAACAAAGACTTGGCTACCGCAGGCCATGCCAAGAAGTTCGTCCGATTGAAAAGCAGCACAGACCGCAAGTAACGCCCCGGGTTCAACCAACACATCGGCGTCTGTCAGGAACACGAGATCTACTTCCCCGCTCAAGGACAAAAGGCCCTGTTCGATCGCACCGTTCTTGCCGGGCCGAACCTCGTTGCACATAACCTGCATTTGGAACTGATCATTCGAGGAGTGGCGCATAGCTTCGCGGGCCAGTTCCAAGGTCGCATCAGTGGAGTGATCATCGATCACAATGACACGATTCGAGCCCGAATCCGAGGGCCAATGAAGCTGGGCAAGGTTCGCTATACGACGGCGAATGACGCGTTCCTCATTGCGGCAGGGCAGCAGGATCCCGACCCGCAAGTGACCTTGCCCACTCATCAGGACAAGCTATCGATCCCCAATGAAACCCAGTTGCTTGGACGAAAGAGCACGTTGTCAGCCTGCGCGCACTCCCATGTGCAACGGCATCGCGTGTCCTTGATCTTCTTGCGCAAGTCGTTCGCTGCGGCCGCCTCCCACAACTTCGTCAAGTCCCAGCCCACGTCGTTCAGGTTGCCCATGGACTCACCGAGAATCTCGCAGGGCTGCACCGAACCGTCCTCAAAAATAACTGCGGACATCGAACCGGCCGTGCAGGGCAAATAATCGTCCTGTTTACGCGCGACGGCTTCCACGTATTTGTACATCTGGCGATCGCGCGCGACGGCTAAGCGCGCCAAGGGGAAGTCAAAGTACTTGAGCGCACCCTCTCTTAGGAGTCGTTCCTTCACGGCGACGATCTCCGCGTAGCGATCCAAGTCCACTTCGAGCAAGCTCTCGTCGAGCGCCGTGCCACGGGCCAAGTTGATCGTCACGTTGTCCGGCTTGTGCTCGCGCACGATGTACTCGAGATGCTCAGCCAGGCTGTCTTGGTTCTCGCGGGTCAAGGTCACGATCACCCCCACGCCTAGGCGTGGGTTCCCGTCCGCTTGCTCGCGATAGGTATCCACGGTCGCCATAGCTCGCGCGTGAGCTCCCTCCAAGTCCCGGATCGAATCGTGAACGTCCGGTGGACCGTCGATCGAGACCGACATCGACAGGTACGTGTCCGGACACAGACTCAGAATTTCGTCCACGGTCTCGTGCTGAGTTTTCTCAACAAGCCCGTTGGTAGGGATCGCTAGGTGACGCAGACCATGGCGCCCGAAGGCCTCTGCAAGGCTGGGGAGATCCGAGCGCAAGAGCGGTTCCCCTCCCCCGAAGCTAACCCAAAGTAAAGGCCCCATGCCCGCGACGGAATCAGCGAGGGAGCGCACCTGCTCCAAACTTGGCCCTTTCTGCGCTGCAGCCACTTCTTTCCAATGAAAACAATGGCGGCAACGAAGGTTGCAAACACCAGTGACGAACAAGGTCAGGTGCAGAGGGGGTCCGCTGGAATTGAATCCGCGGCGAATGAAGGGCAAGTATCGAAGAGCGTTCACGTGAATTCAGTGTGCTAAATTCTACTACCTGGAGAGGGCGAAGCGATGGACGCATGCCCTGCATAATGAGAAAAGAGCGGCGCTGCCGGTAGCAACGCCGCTCTTGAAGTCAATTCACCAGCGAGCGAAGCTCGCTGGCCCTTGAGCTAGACCCTAGAGGTCCCAGTCAACCTCGACACCGTTGGAGAAGTTGAACGCTGCCGTAGCTGCCGGAGCGTTCTGGCAGGGGTTCGCCGGGTCGCGGAACCAGTACTGGTAGTACGTGGTGCTGCCGAAGGGCTGGGCGGTTGCGCCGAAGGGGCTGCTCATGAAGTTGGTAACCGTAGCAGCACCGGTGCCGTCCGTGAGGAACACGTTGCCGCGAAGCTGCGGGCTGACACAGAAGAGACCAGAAGCGTTAGCGACGTTTCCGTTTCCGTTCGGGTAGCTCAGTGCAGCTGCTCCCTGGATGATGATGCCTGCCTTGTTGAAGGCACCGTCGGTGATCGCAAAGCCTAAGGTGTCAGCACCGAAGGATGCGTTACCTGTTCCGACCAAAGCAGCACCGTTGCCGTTCGGGTTCGTGTTGGGGCAGCCTTGGTCGACAGCTCCCACCGCAATGCAGGGGCAGAAACCAGTCGAACCGTCGCAGTAGATCGATCCGCTGTTCTGGGCGCCGCCCGAGTTGTAGTTCCTCGCGGCTGAGGTGCCAGTGTTGCCGTACTCGTCTTCAGAGGTGAAGAAGTAGCTGATCGTACCCGTGACGTTTCCGGGGATTTCAGCGCGGAAGATCTGACCGCCAGAGCTGAATGCCGGAATGGTAGCACCGCCAGAACCGTTCACCGTGTAGGTGAGGGTCGTCGGGTTGTACCAGGTGATGTAATAGGGAGCGTTGTCATAGACCTGAACACGAACGACTGTCGGTACTGCGCCCGGTGCGCGATCGGGAGCTTGCTCCACGTTCGGCAGGTAGGGTGCGTGCGTATCAGGCGTTTGAGTGGTGTTCTCAAAGTAGGTGTTGGCTGCGTTGAAGTCGTTTGCAACGAACAAGTCGTAGTCGCCGTCTCCGTCAACGTCACAAGCGTCAGCGTCCAGTCCCGTCTGAGCCGAGCTCGGGAAGCCGACCTGGGTGAAGCTGAAGTTACCGCTCAAAGTGTTGTTGTTGCGGTAGAGGCGGTCTTGACCTGAGAAGTTCGCAACGAACAAGTCGAGGTCACCATCGTTGTCGTAGTCAATGAAGTCGCCTTCGTTGTCGTCCGAACCAGATCCGGGGAGGTTCGACTTGTTGCCGAAGACGCCCGCGCCATTGTTACGCATGGTGATGTCGGTGAAACCGAATCCAGCGTTCCAGTTGAGGCCGTAGATGTCGAGGTCGCCATCGCCGTCCATGTCGCCCATTTCCTGCTCGTAGTGACCGTTGCCCGAAGCCCATCCACTGGGGAAGGCTGAGTTAGAGACGTCGCGGAATCCCAAGACCCCGGTCTCTGACAAGCGGTTCACGAACATACGGGGCTCTTCCTGGCGCGCGCCGTGAAGAATGTCCAAGTCGAAGTCGCCGTCGATGTCGCCCAAGTCAATGTCGAGAGCACTCGAAGCGATATCGCAACGTGTACCGTCCGTGTTCGTGGTGTCCTGCTGGTGCGTTCCTTCACACCAGAGACCCGGATCGTTGGTCTGAATCAACTGACCTGCGAGCTTGAAGCCCGAGGGGTTGAACTCACTGAAGAAGCCCGCACCGTCGTTGAGGAAGATGCGTGACGGAACACGGCCACCGAAGACTCCGCCGTAGCTGGAGTGGAAGAGGTCCATGTCGCCATCGTTGTCGATATCTCCGAAGTCGCAATCGCAGGAGAAGTCGATGAACGTGCCATCACCAAGCAATTGGCCAGCAGCGATTGAAGAGTTCGCGCCTGCAAGACCAACCCAGCGGGCTGCGGTCTCGTCAACATAGGAGCCATCACCGACACCAGTGTTACGCCACCAACGGTTGCCCTGCGCTTGGATTGCAGACGTGTTGGAAACGTAGATGTCGAGGTCGGAGTCGTTGTCGAAGTCGACGAACTCGATGTCGCGACTTTGATCGTTGACCGACGGGAAGTTTGTGCTGGTGCTGTCGACAAATTTACCAAGGTTGGCGCCCGGGCCGCGGTTGAGCCAGATCCGGTTTTGATCCTGAGCAACATCACCGCCGTCGGCGAAGACTGCGTCCCAGTCACCATCGAGATCAACATCGCCAAAGTCGACGTTTTCGGTGCGTGAGCTGTTGGCTGCGCCGCCTGTGGGAATGTCCGTGGTGTTCTTTGTGAACTGTGCCTGGGCGCTGGAGCTCAGGGCCAGCAGGCCGAAAACGCCTGTGGACCACTTCATGAGCGTGAGTTTAGATGCCATGGTGAGGTGCTTTGGAGAGAGGTGGGGTGTGTGAACAGCCGGTTATTAGGATGTCTACTGGGCGCATACGACCCAGGATCGGTGACATTTAGTGTTAGAAGAGTACCCCATCACTCCCGATTGCGGTGTGTTTTCCCTCTCCCTTGTGGTTGGCTTTACGCCCCCATATAAGGACCACGCAGTCCCTTTACCTAAAAGTGCCTCCGCAAGGGCCGCTAAGCGCGACCACCCCAGCGTTCGAGCAGATACCCAGCCATGAAGAGTGTCCCACCAATCCCCAATCCTTTGAATTCAGTCCCCATGGATTTCAAGCCTTCCTCCTTCAAGCCCTGATCGATGCTCATGAGAACACCCGCGAGGACAATCACCAGACCTAGCCCTTCGAGCAGTTTGCCTAGCTTCCAAATCATCTTGTTCGACATGATCAATTCGTGTGGTCAGCGCAAACGCGGGTGACGGCATCCAGCAATCGCTCCGTGGAAAGCGTGCTGTTGTCCGCATCCGGCCGATAGGAACAGTAGTCAGGTGACTGGCTGAGAACTTTTTCGCCAAGGCCGTACAGTTCGATCTCCGCCGCCGAAGTTGGTGCGAAGAACGCGACGATCGGGACATTGCACGCCACTGAAATATGCAATGCCAAACTGTCGCTAGTAATCAACAAGTCAAGGCGGCTCACGATTGCGGCGAACTCTGGCAACGAGTTGTTGACGCCAACGTCGAGCACCAAGGGCCCGCCATCTGCTGCGCGCAAGCCGCGTACAATGTCCGCATTGCGCTCAATCTCGTCCGGTCCACCGAGGACAACAAAAGCCAATGGGCCACCCATTGTCCGGTTCATCTCAAGCGCCAATTCGATCGTACGCTCCGTGGGAAGCTGCTTTGAAGTCCAACGGCCACCAGCGCCGGTATTGAGACCGACCACGAGAGTTCCTTTATCGAGTGGTTTAAATAAGCGCTCCGCATGCAACACTCCGGCCTCTTGCAAAGGCAACAGTGGGCGCCCCATCTCGATGCCTAGCATCTGCGCATAGATTTCAGGATGAGAACGCTTATTCTCCACCTTCATTCGATCAGCGACTTGCTTGCCGTGAACAGATAGAAGCCCCATATCAAACCAGGGAGCAACGTCCTCACTATAAACGCGTTCGCCGCCTGCATCATGATACGCACCGGACAGTCGAGCCTTACCCAGACGCGTAGCCAGCGCACATAGCGGCTCTTCATCATCGAGGGAAATGACCCAGTCCCACGCAATCTGATCGAGTTCAGCTGCAAGCTTCTCTAGTTCAAGCAGAGAACTCGTATCCAAGAGATGCGTGCGATCCACATCGGGATGCGCAACGACCAAGTCGCGAGCGAGTGGCGCTGTGATCCACTCGATGCGCGTACCGGGGTTCAAAACCTTCAAACCCGGCAGGATTGATGTCGTACGCAAGACATCACCAAGGGCGCCGGTCTTGATAATCAGAATGGTCTGCAATGGATGCGAGGGGCTGTCACGAGGAGGCGGAGAGCGCACAGCCTAACCGCCACTGATCGCAACGACGAGGTCCAGTGTGTCGCCATTCCTCACCAATTCGTCCAAGCCCACGCGCTCACCCCCACGATATACACTGATAGAGGATTCGCCCTTCTGCCAAAGAAAGCCGCGCGCCGCAGGATAGCTATTTGCGAGGGTCCGCAGCAGCGAACCAAGCGTGCAGGGAAAATCCCCATCGAACCGGCCGGAGGGGCCCATTTGCTCCACGAGCATGGAACCGGGGTTCAAGGCGACTTGCCCCGGGCTGCACTCGCCAGGCTCCACAGTAGGCAAATCGGCGCTGGCTAGCAGAGGCAACTCCGCTTGCCCGTGCCTCGCAAGCTCCAAGTCGCCGAGCTTTCCCAGCGCTTCTTCCGTCACGCGCCCTTCGGCATCCAAGCCGCGCAGCAACCGATACTCATCCCACATCCCAGGAAGTAGTAGATCAGCCCGCGACCACTCCGGGTGTTCAAGCGCTTGCCCGTCGCCAAGTTCCCTTTGCAAGAGCGCCAAGCATGCGCCCGCCGCGAGCATTGCCTCGCCTCCCGGTTTCAGTCCGGGAATCGCGAGTAAAAGACTCATCTCATCCAAACTCGCCAGGCCGTCACCCACTAGCCCAGCAAACGAGAAGCTACAGAATCCGCTGACATCGATCACATTGGCCAGATTCTCGTGCCACCACACCAAGCGCCCCTTGCCCGCCGGATCTTTAGAATCGAAGCTCCGCCTTGGCAATGGCAAGGGAGCGAGCAATTGCGCAAGGCGATTGAAGTCGCCGCCGTTTTCCGCGAGGAAAGGGAAGGCACGCATCGGATCATTGCCGCGCGCGCTGACGCATTGTCCCAGGACCGCTGCCAAGTCCGACACTCGGCGCGCTGCACTTCCGCGCACCGTCACCATGTGCTCATGCAGGCCAAGCGATTCCGCCAATGCCTGCGCGCCGCGCGCGCAGGGCCCACTGGCAACCTCCAAAATCTCCGCGCGCAGGGCGCTCACATTCCCGCGCAACTCCGGGCGAGCCTCTACCATGATCGCCAGGCACGCTCCCATTTCCGCAGCATCGACGCCGACCGCGTTGCAGGCGATAAGCAACTCCAAACCGTCCTCAGCCCCTGGCAGACCGAGCTGCGCTCCCAGCGGAAAAGTTGCACTGAAGCGACCAGCTACGCGACGCTCCCCCACGGCGAGCACGTGACGACAAGCGGTCGGACACCCGGGGCAGGCCTGGCGCTGCACCAACCGTTCCGCCATCGCACTGCGCGAGTTCGCCTCAAGCGGCAAGTCGCCCCGAGCTGCAAAAGCATCGCTCAGTTCAAAGGTTCCCGAAATCCCGCGCGCGCGCAAATGCACTGATTCGGCCAAGGATTCAATCAGTTCTGGGCTACCCGTAGTTTCGTGCTCTTCGTCACCTTCCACGAGCACAGCACACAATCCCGTGGCTCCGAAACGCGCGCCCAAACCGCCGCGACCGCTAAAGCTCGGCGGATCTTCAACGGTTGCGAAACTCGCAAAACTCGTCTGTTTCTGACCGGCACTACCGACGCACAAGCCGCGCGCCCGCGGATGTTTCCTGCGTAGCCATGCACCACGCTCGGGTAAGCCTAGCGAGGCGAGCTCAGGATGCTTCTCCAGGCGCAAGTCGCCATTCTCTGCGATGATCAACACGAAACACTCGCCCTGCCCCAGAGAACCGCGCAAGACCAGGGCATCGGTGACCTTGGCCAAGTGCAACGCGAACTCACCGCCCACCTGACTCTCAACGTAAGTGTTCGTCAAAGGCGCGATCCCCGCCAGAGTTGCCCGCGAAGCTGTCGCCAATCCGCGCCGCACGGCGCACCCCACGGAAACCAAGAGCGCAGCAGGCTGGCGCTCAGAGCGTTTGTCCAGGACAGAGATCGAAAGCGCCAATGCGGATCCAGCCATGCACCCCACGGCATCCAGAAGCGGATCTTCCGCCTCCCAGGCCACCAGAGCGCCCCGGGCCTGCCCTCGTCCATCGCTATCGGCACCTAGCCGGATTTCGAGGACCCGTGGCCGAAATGCCAACTCACTTTCTTCCAAGAACATTCCCATGTCACTCCCTCCAACCTGTCTCATAGTAATAGCTACACGCAAAGACTCTTCAACACGCTTTGAGAAACACAATCCCGCTCGGAAAGCTCTTCGGCATTCAAATTGGCCTGAACCGCTTCACCCCATGGCTGATCTTCCTTTTTGCCGTATTCAACGGCAATGGCGATCCCGGCCTAGTCGCGCTTAATTGCCTCCTGATCGCGGGAGTGTTCTTCATCGTGCTCCTACACGAACTTGGCCACAGCTTGGTAGCCAAGCACTTCGGCATCCGGGTATCCCGAATCAATCTCTGGCCACTGGGCGGCGTTGCTTGGATGGAAGAGATTCCTGAAGACAGCAAGATCGAGGGCTTGATCGCCGTCGCGGGTCCTGCCGTTAACTTGGTGCTTGCCCTCTTCGCTAGCCCCTTCTTGCTGATCCCCGCAGCCGCGCCGCTCGCTGCCGCCTTCATTCAAGTCAACTTGATGTTGGGTATCTTCAATCTCGTGCCAGCCTTTCCGATGGATGGCGGTCGAGTTCTGCGCGCGCTGCTGGCCCTCAAGTACGATTGGATGGAAGCGACTGAGAAGGCCGTCCGCATCGGACGGAACGTAGCCATTGCTGGCGCGTTCATATCCGTCGTCTACGGCAACTTCTGGATCCCGCTCATCGTTCTCTACATCATTGGCGCGGGCCAACGCGAACTGTTCGCCATGCGTGCACGCAAGCTTGGCAAGGGCTTCCCGCTTGGAGCCTTCGCCGAAGCCGCACGTCGCGCGCAAGCAGCAGGGGCAGCAGGGGGCAACCCCTTTGGCTTCTCCTCCGCACAAGGCTTCGGCTCCGCAGCAGAGCCCTTCAACGATCAGGAGCCTAGCCAAAATGAAGGCGAGGCTGTTTTGCCAAAGCACGCGGGTCGCGGCTTCTCAGAGGAAGACATCGCCAAACTCGAAAACGCACGCGGCCCGCTCCGCCGCGATTGGCGCAAAGACGACTAGCTCTCTTATTCCCGGCGTGATTCGCGCGCGAAGAGGTAGAGCTCCTTCAGGTTGACTCGTTCGTTCGAGCTAGCGAGGGTGAGTCCGAGCTTCTCTTTGTAATGCTCCACCAACTGCTTGTAGATCGTTTGACGGTACGTACGAGGAACCTCCTTGCGGCATATCGCATCGCGCATGATGGAGAGGTCCTCTTTGCCTAGCTTCGCGCCCATGCCTGCGGACAATCCCAGCCCTTTGGCCTCGAAGTCTCGCCAAGTTTCTTCCGGCCACGGCTCTCCCACGTTGGAGGTCTTTGCTTCGCAAAGCACTAGCGTTCCCGCAGCCATATCTCCAAGGCGCCGGCAACGTGAATCGAGCGAGATCATCATCAGTCCGATCGGAATCGGAAGGGTGATGAGTGCGTCGATCGGCCAAATTAATCCGCGCAAGATGAAGGCCAGAGTTCCCGCTCCAGAGCCGCCCGCATCGACCACGCGAATACGCAAGGCGCGCTTCCCCGGAGTCTGTCCATTCCAAAATATGTGGAACAAGATGAAGTAGCCTGGCACGAGCAAGAGCCCGCCGCCCAGGACCAACCCAATGGCGAAATCGGAGATGCCTTCGATGATGCCCATGCCTCCCGAGCGCCACAGCTGAGCTAGGAGGAGCATCATCATCAGCGCCGTGAGGTATCCCGCGACGATCAGGATCAAGTCCAGGAGCGCTGCTGCCATTCGCGAGCCCACGCCTGCGAGCTCCGTTTGGATTTCAATCCCTTCTGCTGTTTCAATTCTGAGTGTCGTCACGCCAGCATGATGACGATTGATTGACGCGGATGCAGCGCAGATCTGGCAGAATTCCTCCGTGGCTAAGCGCAAAGAAGATCTCCAGCAGCTTGGGCGGCTCAGTTCGATCCTGGTTCGCCTGCGAAGAGGGCGTCTCTCACGCCTGAGTTCCGCTGATTTACGCGCACTCCCGCGACTGTACCGCGCTGCTTCTTCGCTCTACGCCCGCCTGGAAACCCGCGGAGGAGATCCGGGAACACTCGCGGAGACTGGCGACCTGGTACGTCGCTCGCACGCTGTCTTGTACCGCAGCACGTCCGCTAGTCAGCTCCGTTGGTACCAGAAACTCGGGCAGCTCTACATGGTCGATGCACCCTGCGCCTTGCGAGCGGAATGGCGACTCTTCGTTTTCATTCTAGCCCTGTTCTACGGACTGGCAATCATCGCCTACGCGGCGGTCAGCCAGAATCTCGAGCTCGCGTTCACCCTGCTCGATCCCCTGAGCGTCGCGAACGAAATTAGCCAGCTGGAAAGCCTGCAAGAAGGTCAATCCTTCGTGGGCAATTTCACCTTCGGCATCGGAGAGTCTCCATCCACCGCCGGCTGGATCATGGCGCACAACATGGGCGTTAGCGTTCTATTTTTTGCCTCAGGACTCCTCACACCATTCTTCATCTATCTGCTGGCCAGCAATGCCTTGATGGTTGGAACCTACACAGCGGTCGCCGCCCATTGGGATCAAGGCTCGGCCATCATGTCCGTGCTTGCATGTCACGGAACCCTTGAGCTTCAAGCGATCGTTATCGCTGGCATGGCGGGTTTGATCATGATCCGCGCCTGGATTGCACCGGGACCTTGGACAAGATCTCACGCCATGCACCTCGAGTCGCGTCGCTCGCTACTGATCCTAGCCCCAGTCTTCCCGATGCTCTTCTTCGCTGGACTGATCGAGGGCTTCGTCACTCCGCACGTCGGAACCGCCGCCCGTCTGACTGTGGCAGTCGTGACGGGCTGCACTTTCCTCGGCTGGCTTTTGCTCGCAGGCCGCGGAGCAGGTACTGCTAGTGGCCGGCGAGAAAACGGCTAGGGAATAAATTCCACGCTGATTCCGTTGGAGAAGTTGAAGTCTTGCCCAGGACACGGACCGGACGGATCGCGGTACCAAGCTTGGAAGTTCCAGGTGTCACCAGGGACAATGCAACCTGGGACTCCAAAGCTGGAGCAAGAGTCGGCCACGATGTCCTGACCAAGCTCCAGCGTGCCACTCGGTCCTGAGTTTTGAACACCGAATCGAAAGGTGCTTCCGCCGACGCAACGCACGCCGTGCCCCAAGGGCACGCTCAGCTGGCCGGTTCCCATGTAGTACAGACCAAACTTATTCGCGGGCAAGGACTCGGTCAAGAGCAACAGATCGTCGGGGGCGACTTTGTTGCTACCCATGAAGAATAGGTGAGCTCCGAGTGTTTCCGAGTTCGCGCACCCGGCTCCCGCGTTCGAATTGCCGCAAGGAGCCAGACCAGCCGTGCAGAAGCAATACTCTGTGATCGCTTCACACTCGTCGGGGATGCCGTTGCCATTCGTATCGCTCGATCCTCCAGTAGAGATGTCTACGGCGTCCTCGACTCCGTTGTTGTTGCAGTCGAAGCAAGCCTCGAGGGTAAAGTCGAGCGCGTTGAGATCATCTCCAAAAGTCACGCCATCGGTCCGTGCTGTCGCAAGCCCCAAGCGTTCCGCTGCGTAGAGGATGCCAGGGTTGCCATTCCCCCCCGCCAAGGGCGTCGTCAATATGTCACCAGGCTCGATCGGCAGTCCGAAGAATGAATCGGGCCTGCCAATGATTGAAGAGCCACGTCGCACGGAGAAGAGCAGCATATCGGTCGGTGTTGAACCTTCCTCCCAGTCATAGGGAACACTCGAGGGCTGAAAGCCGGTGCTTCCATTCTCGGCGATGACGAGTGCGTCCACATCATCCACATCACCCATGATCAACTCTAGACCAAGGGAAGCTGCCGGGGCGTAGATCGTGAGCACGCCGCCGGACGTTGCTACAAACAAAACGTCCGCGCCGGAGACAGGAGGGATCTGTATCTCCGCAGTCCCTGAATTGAAGACTTGGGTCAAGGGATCCAGCAGACTCGAATCGAGCGAGTAGTAGTAACCCGAGGAAGGAAAACCAATCGCCGCGTTTAGATTCAGAGAGTCCAAGTTGTCGCCATTCGGATCTTGCAAGCCAGGTGTGTTCGGTTCGACGAGGCCAATACCACGATATTCAAGACTCTGGGGTGTCAGGAGACTTACCATTCCATTGCCATCAAATACACCCACCTGCGCGCCTGCCATTAAGCCAGGTCCCAAGGGTCCAGGTCCCAAGCCCTGCAAGGCCCAGACGTCCGCCGAGATGTCTCCTGCGGCCCCACCTTCACTGCGTATTGTCGGAGAGCCAAGAATCGGAGCCGCGCCCATCGCGAACTCGTCCGTTGAAAACCAGACTTCCTCAGCGGGCAGTGTCCCTCGGAATGTCAGAAGCGTTTGCCTTAGCCTCGGATCCGCGCCTTGGGAGATTGCATCGACCTCAATTCCGCAGCCCGTGTTCGGCGGGCTGCCGAGACAGAAGGTGTAGTTAGCGATTCCCAATTGACCCCCCTGAAGGGCCAAGGCCGGATTGTTGAGATTGCCAAAGCCCGGCGATCCCGGACCGAAGGTCAAGATATCCGCCTCGTTCATATTGAACGTAACCGGGCCGCTAGGCATGCGCGCCAGGGAAACAGAACGCCAAGTCACACCAAAGGTGAATTGGCCGTCTTGAGCGGCGGCGCCAACGGGCAACAAGCCGAGGGCGAGGATGGACAGGCTGATATTTCTCATTGTATATGGCACCGCTCTTGGACGAACGTGCTCCGTTCTAGGTTCCGAATTAGGGCCTGGGAGCCCCCCCAAGCCTATTCCAGAATGGCTGAAACGGCTAGATAGTCAGGCTTTAGCTTCGATGGACCAAGCTATCCTTGACCCTGGCACTCGTCTGGCACCCCGTTGTTGTCTGTGTCACTTGAGGAGCCAATAGCGATGTCCACGGCGTCTTCAATACCGTTTCCATTGCAGTCAAGGCTCACGGCCCTCGGCTGTACCCCACCTCTAGATGGGCTAGTACTTGCAGATTCGGGGCAGCTAACCAGAAGGATCGATAGCAGAATCAGGGCGTTGGGGCGCTGCATGGCGTTTCTTAAGGAGGTGGCAAACATGGAGTCTTCACCTCCAAGTGACAGGGCTCACGCTCCCTGGACAGGAATCCGGGAGAAAATCTAGCGGTATTTGAGCGGAAGGGCGAAGCGCCGCTCGCGGAAGATCTCCCAGTCCGCCAAGTCCCGCGGCTTGCGCGCCTTGGCTGCGGGCAGAGGATCTACCGGCCAAACCCCGACCATGCCATCCGCCATACCAACGATCACACGCATCTCCTCGTCACTGCCAGAACTAAAGTCCGCGCAGAGCATCGCTGGGCCGGGGCCCTGAATGTGTGCGACCAATACTGTTGCCCGAGGTTCAATGCGCCCGCTCACATCGCGGATCATCAAGGTTCCATCATGAGAAGTGGTCAAAGCGAACTGTCCACTCGGACTGAACGATCCCCCACTGATACTCTTCGCGTGAAAAGTCTCAGCTCGCATATTTTGGTCTCTGAAGTCTTCCTGCTCCAAGTCAATAACGCGCACCGCTCCGCGCCCCGATCTACCCGTCACGAGGAAGTGCTGAGCGTCGGAAGCCCAATCGATGGAACCGATTGGAAACAACTTCAGTGGGTTCGACGCAACTCCGCCATCGCGCACATCAAGGAACTGCACTAAATTATCGGAACGCGCCACCGCCACGGTCATACCGTCCGGTGCAAAGGCCAAGTCAATCACTTGCACTTGCTCACCAGCAGAGCTCCGTTGCTCTATGGCCCAAAGAGGGTTTGCGGTTTGCCCCGAATTCCAGCAACGCAACACATCATCCGTGTGAGTGGTCACTCTCACGCTCCCTTCCGGAGCCGGATAAACCGCAAGATTGTCATCGCGGTTGTTCAGGGAGGTGAAGTCAGCTGCCTCTCGAACCGCGTAGGACTCTGCGAAGCCCTCGCGATCCACCAATAGAATGGACTCGCCGTCCGAGTCGAAACATGCAGATGCGATCGCGCGCCCTTCCGCAAGGACTCGGTTGCGCAAGATCGGATTCACATCCCAGAGCTCCGCGCCGCTCCCTCCGCTGAGAAGTAGCTGTGCGCCATCGGCACTGAAGCTAACGTGATCCCAATTTGCTCCCGAAGGAGCAAGCTCATGTAGCAAGGCCCCATACTCACTCGGCTTGTCCGCTTCTAGTGGTGTTGACCAAAGGCGAACGACACCACTTTCACTGCGCGTCAAAGCCCGTCCACCATCGGGCGCAAAGGAAACCTCGAGAATTGGGCTGTCACCGCCATTCATTCGATAGACATCAGGGGTCTGTGTCGCGAACCAAAGCTGCGCGCGAGGCCCCATGTAACGACCGGTCACAATCGACTCGCCGTCGTCGCTCCACTGCAAGAAGGATGGCCCAAGATATCCGCGACACTCAGCCACAACACGCAACTCGGCAAGGTCCCAAACTCGCAGCACTGAATCGGAGCGGATTACAGCCAGCAATTGACTCGACGGCGAAAACGCTGAATTCACAATGCGATCATCAACGGGTGCCTCCAACTGGCGTGCCTCGCCAGTTTCGAGCTCGATCAAACTGCAGTGCTCACGATCATCGACCGCGTAGCTAATGATCAACCGAGAACCATCGCCCGACAAAGACGCATGCTTGAATTTCCCGTCAATTGATGCCGACACTTGGCGGTTCCCAGACTCATCTCCCAGTTGATCGTAGAAGAGCTCGTTACGAGCACTGATCCAAACCAGGCGACTAGCAGCAGTGGAAGCCCAGACAACCGGATCGCCATCCGAAAATAGGCTCGGAAAAGGGCTTCCAGAAGCATCCCACATACGCAGTTCGCCTCGAGGCTGGGCTGCACTGGGAATTTCGACAAATAAGGAGCTGGAACGATCAAAGCGTAGGTCAGCAATGGGCTGGGCTTCCGTTGCGAGCTCTGCGATCCGAGCCCCCGTATCAACACGGCACAGGATCAAAGCTCCGTCTGTTCCGCCGACCGCTATTGTTTCGTCGTTTTCACCGAAGACGAGCTTGCTAATTCTACCGCCCGGTCCAGCGAAGGTCAGATCGGCTGTTCCGTCCTTCAAGTTGTGCAAGTAGACGTCGCCATCATCTCCACGCCCAGCGACAAGACTACCGTCCAAGGAGCAGACCAATACGGGCGCAATAGGCGCAACGGACTCCAAGGGTTCATGCGCGGACCAAATTGCGAGGCGTCGCCCGCTCTTCAAATCATGCACACTCCCCGTTCCGTCAGAGCGAGCGCTCACTACGTGCTCGCCGCCAGGAACGACAACGATGTCCATGATCGCGTTCTTACCGAGAGGATCGATGTTCGCTTCGTAGACTGCGCGCAATTGACAGTGTTCTAAGGCATCGTACAGAGCGGATCTCGTTAAGTAATTCGAGGCGTGCTCGACCGCTTCGATACCCAAGACAAGGGCAGCCGAAGGATCCTCGTGAAGCAGGGCGCCCGAACGTTCGGCCAAGTGCCTACCGAGAGCGTGCTCTAGAGCCTCTTCGCGGAGCATTAATAGGATCGTCGTGACAATCAAGCCGATCGTCATCGCCGTGCCTCCCAGAAACATGACGGGATGCCGTTGAATCCAACGCCGCACGCGCAGCGCTCGGCTCGCAGTGCGCGCCCGAATCATCTCGTGTCGGCGCAGGTTCGCGAGGTCTTCTGCGAAAGCCAAGGCGCTCGAATAGCGCCGCGTCAGATCGCGCTCGAGCGCGGTCTCCAGCACAATACTCAACTCAACGCCCACGATAGAGTTCAGTTCGCTGGCGACCTTTGGCTCATCGCTGTGGACCGCAATCATCAAAGCATGCGCACTCGCGCCGTCGAAGGGCCTCGTCAAGGTTAGTGCTTCAAATAGGCTCACCCCCAAGGACCAAACATCTGTGCGCGGCCCAACCGCTCCACCACTGACCTGCTCCGCCGACATGTAGGCGGGCGTGCCAAAGACTTCCCCAGACATGGTCAAGTCCATCATCGACGACTCTGCATCGCGCGCCTGGCCGAAGTCGAGCCAGACCGGAGCGCCCTCCGGCGTCACCATCAAATTGCCCGGCTTGACATCACGGTGAACCACGCCGACCTCATGGGCGCTGTGCAGGGCGCGCGCTGCCTGTTCAAAGAACTCTAGCAAGCGGAATAGATCAGCCTCCGTCTTTGGTGCGAGAGGAATCGAAGACTCAACTTCTTCACCCGCCAGGTTCCCATCGCGCGCCGCAGCAATCGCCGCGCTCAGGGTCGTGCCCCGGACAAAGGGCATAGCGATGTACGCCAACTCCTCGCTGATCTCTGCGTCAAAGATCCCACAGATGCCGGGGTGCGCGAGTCGCGAGATGACCTCCGCTTCGCGGCGTAAGCGATGACGTCGATCCTGCGATAGAAAAAGCACGGCCTGCGGCAAGACCTTCAGCGCTACGGTTCGCTCGATGCGTGTGTCCGTCGCCAGATACACAACGCCTTGGCCCCCACGCCCGATCTCCTCGACGATTTCGTAGGGCCCTACTCGTGTGCTATCCGCAGCGCCGGGGGGAGTCTCACTAGCTGCTGCCAGGCCTAAACCCGAGCTCAGCGCCTCAAATTCCCTCGTGATCAATTCCTCACGGCCCGGGAAGCGCTTGAGGTAGTGAGCCAGGTCATTAGCCACACCCTCTGCTTGGTCCTCGAAGTAAGCTTCGACAAAGTCAAAGATCTCCGCGCCGCCCTCATTCGAGTCCTTGGCTTGATTGTCCGCTTCCACCCCAGAATTCTATAGAATTAGAGCCGTTGAAGAATCCCGACAATGATCATCCCGCCCCTTCTGAAGCGGAAAGGCTTCGTGCCCTCGAAACGGCCCACCTGGCACGCGAGGCCAAGGCGGGAGGATCCGAATCCTTCACGGTCCTCTATGAGCGGATCGCGCCGGCCCTCTACGCCTGGGCAGACATCCGTATACGACCAGGATTGCGCGCCTGGCTTGAGCCCGGTGACCTGGTTCAAGAAGTCTGGTGCCGGGCGCTGCGCGTCTTCGACCAGTTCGATCCGGACAAGGTTTCCTTTCGCTACTGGGTTTTCCGCGTGGCCAAAAACGTCCTGCTCGAGTCCGTGCGCAAAGTGGGATCCGCGGCCTATGCCACTCAACCGGCGGGCAGCACGGCGCGACTCTTCGCGCTAGGCCAAGTTCCCGACTCGATCACCGGAGTCAGCCGGCGACTTTCGCGCCAAGAAGAGTTGGGGCGCTTTCGAGACTGGGTCGCGGAACTCGATCGCGAAGACCGCGACTTGCTCTTGCACCACGGACTCGAGGGCCTCAGCCACTCCGAGGTTGGCGAGCGCTTGGATCTCGGCGTCGAAGCCGTCGCCAAACGCTGGCAAAGACTGCGCAAGAACCTCGAGCAACAAGTCTTGCCGCGCGAGGTTCTTTCAGTCCTTATCGATTGAAGGCTTAGCTAGTTAGAACGATCGCGCAAAGGCGCAACTAGTTCAGCTCGTGCCCGCCTGTTAGATTCCCGCCCCCCAACAGCGAAGCTAGCTAGATCTAAACATCAGTCGGTTTGCCAATTGTTCCAAATCGTATTTTGACGGTGCTTTGTGAAATTTGGTCCCGCCAGCGACTTCTCTGGTCGCCCCGGACACCAGAATCTTCAAAGTGCGATCAGAACACGAGGACGAGGCGAAGCCGCGTGATTAGGACTGTTAGCGAATGGCCTCATGAATAGACCAGGCTAACACCTTGAACGAGATTCTCTCCAAGCTCAACCCCGAGCAACGACGCGCCGTAGAAACCATCGAAGGCCCCTTGCTCGTACTGGCCGGCGCGGGCACAGGCAAGACGCGCGTCATTACCGTACGCATCGCCTACCTACTTTCTCAGGGCGTGCCGCCGGAAGCCATCTTGGCGATGACCTTCACCAATAAGGCCGCCAAGGAAATGCGCGAACGGGTTTCGGAGCTGGTCGGCAGCAAGCTCGCCGAGCGCCTAACCGTCGGCACCTTCCATTCCTTCTGCCTGCGCATCTTGCGCGAGAACGCCGAGCACATCGGCTTCGCTGCGGGTATCAGCATCGCGGATTCGGCGGATCAGATCGCCGCCTGCAAGAGCGTTCTGCGCGAGCTGCACATCGCCGAGGCCTCGATCAAGCCGAGCTCCCTGCAGAGCCGCATCTCGCTGCTCAAGAACAAGCTCGTGACTCCCGAGCAATTCGCAGCCCAACCCGGCGACGAATTCGACCACTTGGTCGCCCTCGGCTACAAACGCTATGAAGAGTTCATGCGCCGCTCACGCCGCATGGACTTTGACGACCTCCTGACCTACACGGTCAAGCTCTTGCGCGAGAACGAGTTCGTACGCGGCGCCATGCAATTGCGCTACCGCTACCTCCTGGTGGACGAATACCAGGACACGAACGAGCCGCAGTACGCCATCGTTCACGAGATCTCCAAACAGCACCGCAACCTGTGCGTTGTCGGCGACGACGATCAGTCGATCTATTCCTGGCGCGGCGCCGACATCAAGAAGATCCTCAACTTCGGGGAGCACTACCCAGAAGCCAACACCGTCACGCTCGAAACCAATTACCGTTCGACACAAGAGATCCTCGACGCCGCCAACCGTGTGATCGTCAACAACCCGACGCGCCACGCAAAGACTCTGCGCGCGCACGCGGGAACCGGCGAGCTCGTACAACTCGTCATGCACCAGGACGAGAGCGTGGAAGCCGAGTACGTCATTCGCGATCTGCGTATGCGCGTGGACGCCGGCAAGAGCCGATTCGGTGACTTTGCCATCCTATTTCGTACGGCGATCCAACCGCGCCCCTTCGAAGCGGAACTGCGTGCGCGCGGAGTGCCCTACGTTTTGATTGGCGGCATGAGCTTCTTCGACCGCAAAGAAGTGCGTGATGTCCTCGCTTACCTAAAGGTCATTCAGAATCCAAAGGACGAGGTATCCCTCCTACGCATCGTCAATTGTCCACCGCGTGGCGTGGGCAAGACGACCCTCGACCGTGTGCTGAAGTTCGCCACGGAGCAGGGCATCAGCGTCCCCGAGGCTTTCCAACGTGCGGATGAAATCGAAAAGATCAACCGCAACGCCGTGGAATCGGTGCAGCGCCTGCAAGACAAACTCCAAAAGCTCGGAGAACAGAAACCCAAGGAGGACCTGGTCAAGTTCATTGAAGAAATGATCGAGATCTTCGCCTATCGCTCCGAGGTCGAGCGCTGCTACCCGAATCCGGAAGACCAGGACAAGCGTTGGAAGGCAGTCACTCAGATCATCAGCCAAGCCCAGCGTCACGTTGCCCGACGCAAGCAACCGGGTCTCGCCAATTTCCTGAACGAGATGACGCTGACACCGTCGGACGATGACAAGGATGAGGCGGGCAGTCGCAACCAAGTGACCTTGATGACGCTGCACGCTTCCAAGGGTCTGGAGTACCCCCGGGTTTACCTGATCGGATTGGAAGAGGGCATCCTGCCCCACTCAAAGTCCGTGGAGCAAGACACGGTCGAGGAGGAACGCCGCTTGATGTACGTGGGCATCACGCGCGCACGCGAAGGACTCGTTCTGAGCCATACCCTCGAGCGCCAGAAGTACGGCACCCAAGTCAAAGTTCATCCCAGCCGCTTCATCTACGAGCTCAAGGGCAGCCCACCGCCCGAAGACTGGATTCCCGCTGGCAAGATCGACGAATTGCCCCTGGAAAAACGCGCCAAGAAACGCAAGGCTTCCAAGCGCCGACGTAAGAAGAGCTCCCGTTGAGCCTCAAGTTCCACAAGCTCTCCCTGATGGTCGCGTAGGCGTTCGAGAGCTTTGAGTTTACCGTGGAGCCGCCACTCCTCGCGTTAGGATCCAGAGGGTCGCGCTCCCCGTACGGTTGAAAGGTGGTGGGGCCGGAACGCGGCACTGCCGACCGGCTGAAAAGAAGCCTTGAAGCCCACGCCAGCCCAGAACCCGCTGCTGGAGACTGCATCAGTACTGTTGCCTGAGAGTGGTGAGCGGCTTTGAAGGTGCCAGCCGCTGTGCGGAATCCAACTTAGCCAAGCCAAGCCAGCAAAGATGATTGCGAGAGGAACACCGCAATCCGACCTGGGAGAACTCCGGCAAAGGACTTGGGTCGATATCGGACGCGAGATACGGCTCCAGCGCGAACTTGGAAAAGCGCTTGTCGTACTCACCAGACACAACGAAAAGAGCGACGTCGCACTAGGCGACGCCGCTCTTGAATCGTTTCTCACCGAGCCAAAAGGCCCAGCGAGATCAGACTAGCGAAGGCTTACTGCCAGGTGGTCTCGTAAGCGTTCGAGAAGTTGAAGTTACCCGAAGCGGAGCCACCGTTGGCGTTGGCGTTGTTCGGGTCGCGCTGCCAGTACTGGTAGTACGTGACGTTGCCAACCGGCTGAGAAGCAGCTTCGAAGCTGACACCAGTCTGGAACTCGGTGAGGGAGACCACACCAGCGCCGTCAGTGAAGGTGACCTTGCCACGCTGCTGAGGAGCAACACAGAAGAGACCTGCTGAGTTTGCGATGCCTGCGTTTCCATTCGGGTAACCGATAGCTGAAGCACCGGTGATCATGATACCGGGCTTGCTCGGAGCGCCGCCGGAGACATCGAAACCGTAGGTGCCTGCGCCAACGTTGGCGTCACCGTGAGAAGTCAGCAGAGCGCCGCCGGCGCCCCCACTGTTCGGGCAACCAGCACCAGGAGTGCTGCTGATCACGCCGCCGGGGCAGAGACCTGCGCCGCCGTTGCCGTCGCAGTAAGCCGATCCCGGGTTTGCGCCGGGGCCAGAAGCGCCCTCTGAGCCGAAGAGCTCATGGTAGAACGCGGTCATCGGGTTCGAGTTGCCAGGAGAAAGAGGTGTTGTGTGGTATCCACCGAACCAGAAGCAACCCGAGAGGGAGCCTGTGATTTCCATCTGGTCAAGAATGCCAATGCCACTTGCATTGCCGTTCGGGGGCATTACTGCCGGGCCCCATGAAGAAGCGGTACCGGGGTGAACCGTATCCCAACCAGTGCCCATGGTGCCGCAGCTGCTGTTGATGATTCCTTGGGGATCACCAGCAAAGATCGGGCCAGAGTCAGAGCCACTAGAAGTGCTCAACTCTGTCCATGACCAGCCGAAGCTGTCCGTGCTTGCGATGCCGTCGAACGTACCGTTGCAGTCGCCTGCAAGGTCGAAGTCAAGCGTGGTGTTGGCCAAGTCGAAGGTAATGAGCCAGCAACCTTGGGCGTTCGAGCCCGGGCCGCCGGGGACGTTGACCAAAGCGAAAGCT
>JBLIOI010000068.1:0-26115 GCA_047639675.1 Planctomycetota bacterium
CCCGAATGTCTAAGGCCAACTCACTGCGTGTCTGCAAAGGGCCTTCCTTACCGCGGACAAAGACCTGCCGAACGATAGATGAAATCGGATCGCCTAGTGTCGCGGGTAAGTCGTCCACAGTTGAGATGCGAATCTCGACCGCCCAGGGTTCCGCTTCTGTATCCGCCGTGTCGGTCAGCGGGCCCGTGAGGACATTTCCCACATAGCTTTCAACCGAAGCGTTGAGCGGTAAAGCCGGCACCTTCGCTGGTGTCGCGCAAGCGCTTAGTAGGGCTAGGAAGAGCCCAGGCGCAAAGCGCGTGGGGCAAAAGATTAGTGTCTTAGTCGGTCGATTCTGCATGGCTCGGGGAAGCTTAACTTCTCGCGAGCAAAATCGGCTTCGGATCGGACCAATGTAGGTAACAACTTTACTAGGGCATCCAATCCACAGCCCAGGCGTTGGCGAAGTTGAATCCCTGGCCGGAACAGGTGTTGCTGGGATCTCGGTACCACCATTGATAATAGGTGGGGGAGCCTATGTTGGAGGCGTTGGGGTAGGAGCCAAAGGCTTGCCCACGCCAACTGTTCATGTTCGCGTTTCCGCTGCTATTCGAAACCACAACCTGCGAGCGGATCTGAGGCGCGGTACACAACAATCCGTCGCCGACTGCGTTGCCGTTGCCCATCCCGATTTGGCTGGAACCCTTGACGCAGATACCTGCCTTGGCGCCAGGGATCCCGCTGACATGAAGCTTGAAAGAGTCGTTCGAAAAATAAGCGTTGCCCGATGATGTGAGCGTCGCACCGTCTGCGCCACTCGTGTTGGCGCAGCCACTGTCTGTGGAACTGTTGTTGTTACAGGGGCAGTTCGTTCCGCTACCATTTCCAAAGCAGAAGGCGCTGCCCGCACCCTCCGGAGCGACGATTGTCAGCGTCTGATTGCTGTTCACATTCGTCATTGTCGTCACCTGACCGTTGGCCCATTCGACCGTCAGGTTGTCGATGACCGCCTCAGTTCCCGTGCCGAAGTGCATCGAGAGCTCGCTGTAGCTCAGGAAATTGTCACCACCTGAAAGGTAGCGCATCTGCAACGCTCCGCCGATCGTAATCGTCGCACGCGTGCCATAGCCATTGGGAGCCAATCCAGGGTTCTGGCTCGTATCGAATAGCAAGCGCAGCCAACGAGCGTCGGGGAGATCACTGATGTTGTTGCGGTAGAGTTCTGCCTCCTCATTCCATGCAAGGACCAACAAATCCTGATCGCCATCGTTATCCATGTCGAAGTTCAGCAGGCCACGGCCTTGGCGATTGTTGATGAACCCGGATTGTGTGGCCATCTCATTGAATCCAGATTGACCGTCTACATTCATCCAGAGATAAGCCTGCTCATTGATGAAATCGCCGCCACTGAAAGTGTCATCTCCGTTTGTTTCCGCAATATCCATCCAGCCGTCGTGGTTGAAGTCGACGCCAACGGCGCCCCATCCATAGCCGCCGTCGAAAGTTTGAAAGGTGTTTGATGCTTCACTAAGCGAGTGACTTCCCTGGTTTAGGTAGAGCTTGTTTCCGGTCCACCCAAAGGATGGGTAATAGATTGAAGTGTTGTACCAATCGATCAGCCCGTCATTGTTCCAGTCTCCAATCGTCTGCCCCATACCGTTCTCGGCCTGACCAGCGCCCGAGGTGCTGGTGACATCCGTGAAGGTTCCATCGGTGTTGTTGCGGTAATAGCGGCTCGTGCCAAAGTCCGCAGATAACAGGATCTCGGGATAGCGGTCTCCGTCCATATCGACGAAGCGTGGAGCAAAGGCATGCACTTGCAACAAGGAACCACTGAAGAAGCCAATTTGAGCCGTGACGTCAGTGAAGGTCTCGTTGCCATTGTTCCTGAACAATCGTGACCCGTGATTGCTGTTCGAGAAGCCCGCGACAAATAGGTCCAAGTCACCATCGAGGTCATAGTCGCCGAAGGCTGCCCCGAAGCCGTCCTCAACAATGGTTGAACTGAAATCTACACCCGCCGCCGCGGCCACGTCGGTGAAGGTTCCATTGCCGTTGTTCTTGTATAGCTTGTGCTTACCCGCTTGAGGGAAGTTTTGAGCGCCCGCGCTCGTCACATACATGTCAAGGAATCCATCGTTGTTGAAGTCTCCAACTGCGACGCCCTTGCCATTGTGAATGGCGGTCAGTCCCCACTGGGCGGCCTTGTCTTCGTACACCCCGCTGCCATTCATCTTGTAGAAACGGTCCCGCACGCCTGAAGCAGCACCCCGCATGATGAAAATTTCCTGCACACCATCGTTGTCGAAATCTCCAACTGCGCCACCCCCGCAATAGAGCGCGTGACTGAAATTCGTCGGGCTGTAGATCGAATGGATTCCCATTGCAGCCGTCACATTGGTGAAGGACGGTGCAGGGGTCTGAGCCGAAGCGGCGGTGGAGACAGCTGTCAGGGCCGCAAAGATTCTAAGTGACAGGATTGTTCTACGAGTCATGGAGGCTGCACTAAGTGCCAAGGGGCTACAGGGATGACTGTTGCAAGCGGAAGCCGAACTCGACCTTCCCATGAAATGCTCAAATGGGCAAGGCCAGTGAGTTCTCATCTTAGCGATTACGGCTTGAATACGGGTCGTGCCGCAAGGATTGGGTGCGCGGGGGGCATTCTTACAACCTCGGGGGAACGGCCCGATCTGTTGCAAGCCCACGCTGGAGTAATTGGTGCGCGAACCCTTCTGCTTCGAGAGCCTAGCCGGTGGGGGAATCGGGGATCTCATGGCCCAAAATGTCGAGCCCTCACCTAGGAAGCTCGGTGCTTCCTTCATCGGCTGTTACTACGCGGCGCATTTCACGGTCTCCATGGATCCGTGATACTCCTCGGGCATGGATCCCACCAGCGCAAAGCTAGCCGGACCCACCTGGGCCGCAAACACGTCCAGGAACGTCAGCTTCCTAGATGCCAATCTCGCCTGCATCGCGGGGATCCGAGTCACGGATCCGAAACGGAGCGATGAGTGCGGACGGCAGAAGTTGTAATGGCATCGAAGCAGCTCAAGGTGATCGTCCAAGGTTCGCTTCTTCCGCGCATGGCACGGTGACCGTCGGTTCAAGTACGCCGATCCTTGTCGGATGGTCAGCTTGAGCCTCTCGATGAAGGCCGTGTTCAACTTCGTTGAGTCCTCCGACGCTTCAAGCGCATCCTCCAGTCGACACTCGGAACCGATGACGAGCTTCGTGCCCACCTTCACCACACGGTTCTGTTTGATCTTCTTGATGACCTTGGCGTGGACGCAGGCGACGCCGAAGGTCAACGCGATGCAGCGCCCGTAGAACTTCATCCCGTCGCTCGTGATGAACGGGGACGGGCTCCAGTTGCTCGTGCCCGCGATGCTGCGGACGAACCGCTTGGTGTTGCTCAGCGTGCGTGCACCGACCAGTGAGGAAGTCCACAGCCAAGACCCAACTTCGATCCCCGCGAACACCCACGTCTTCTGGTTCCGATTGCCGAGGAATGTGTTCAGCTCGTCGAGCTGAAGTTCTTCCAAGGCGTAGCCGCGGGTCTTGTCGTTGTTGAACCGACGGGCGAGGGAAGCTACCAGCTCAAGCCAGCGACTTACCGTGTTCCAGCAGAGCCCCTCGATGCGGGCGATGGCCGCCCTGCTAACGCCCTCGACACTCAGTGCGGCTACGCGGTCGAACTTGGCCTTGGGGTGCTGGAGTCGCTTGTAGGGCGTGCCTGCCGTCGCTCCGAAGATCTTGCCGCAAGCAGTGCATCGGTAGCGTCTCCGCCTCCCCCACTTCACTTTGGAGAAGCCGTGCAAGCCGATGTTGTCTTAGTCCCGCATTCCATGGTGCTTGCACGCGGCACTCGGGCACGAGACCCCGTCCTTCACTCTTCTTCCCATTTGGCTCCTCCGGCTGTCATCAGAGTCTAAAGTGAACGCAAGCCCAGGATGATCCGGGGCTTACGCTCGATTTGTAACATCGGGTTGAGGAAGCACTCGGAGCCGCCGGTGGGGAGGTGGCTATTGAGGCCAAGCGTTCGTGGACGATGCCGAGTTGACGCAGCAGCGTGGCGTGCAGGTAAAGCCAGGACTGCATCACCAAGGATCTGTTTCGACGCACTACACAGAACTCCCAGCTTCACGCATGGACTCGTGATCGCGACCCTTTGAAGAGCAAGCGGGTCAGCTAGAGCGCGCGACTCTTCTTGACCTTCGACCATGCGTCGTTGATCGCTGACATCTTCTCACCGGCGAACTTCATGAACTCCGCGGGCAGGCCTTTCGATTGCAGTACATCCGGATGGTACTCACGCACCAGACGGCGATGCGCGGAGCGCACATCCGCGTCGCTGGCATCGGGCTCCACACCTAAGACTTCGTAGGGAGAAATGTCGTTCCCACCGTGAGAAGCGTTGTAGGTGGCGCGGCAGGATTCATAATCCCCGGGCGAGAGTCCCATGTCGCGAGCGATGGCCCGGATCATCGTTTCTTCCGCTTGATCGATGTGGCCATCAGCGGCGGCGATCATCAAGAGCATTGTGATGATGTCCCTCAAGCGGTCGGGCTGGTTCCCGAGCAGCGTTCCGACTTGGCGTGCGAAATCACTGGCCGGGGTTTCACTGTCGCGAGCTGCATTGAAGATGCGCGCGGCGTCCCGGCGTTCCTCCACGGACATGCCCATGCCGCGCTCCAGGAATTGATCGTAAGCATCGATCTCGTCCTGGCTGACATGCCCATCGGCCTTGGCAACCTTGGCCGCCAAGCTCGTCAGGGCGACCGCGAAGAGTGCTTGGCCTTCCGCTTGTGTGAGTCTGCCGAGTCGTTGGCGCCCCTGCGCGCTGCTGGTTTCCACCCGCGATCCCAGGCTAGCGCCGAGAAGGGCTCCGAAAGGGCCTGCGACTAAGAAGCCAAGTGTTCCACCGACCAGAGTGCTGAAGATACCCATAGGTGGGGAGCATAGCGTCCGACAGCGCGCAGGCTAGGGCTAGCCTCTGGATGTCGACGAATATACGGTGTCGCGGCACCGCCGCGTCGTTTGAGAGCTAGACAGACTTGGCCACTTTTCGGAAGCCGATCTCCATCGACTCTATCAGTTGGTCGATCTCGTCTTCACCCATCGCGGTGGACAGTGCACCTGAACAAGTGTTGATCATCAGTGCACCGTTCTCGAAGAGATGATCCAGCATGATTTTTAGCTGCTGGTTTTCTTCCTCTGTCATGTAGGCCTCGCGGTAGTTACGCGGCGGCTGTTCCTTGAAGTGGACGCGGAACAGCGAGCCACCTCCCGTGACACAGGCCTTGATGCCCGTGCGCGCGATGGCGGCTTCAATTCCAGCGACCGCCCTTTGCTGCAAAGCATTGAGCCTTGAAATTGCTGCTTTGTCGAAACGCTTCAAGGCGGTCATGCCTGCTGTGAGTGTGATTGGATTGGCCGAGAAGGTGCCTGAATGGGGGAAGAGGACCTTCTTGTTGAGGGGGTTCATCACATCCATCACGTCAGCTCGTCCTGCCAAAGCGCCGACAGGGAAACCGCCGCCGATCGCCTTGCCCATCGAGGTCAAGTCTGGCTGAATTCCGTACCAGGACTGCGCGCCACCAAATTCCGAGCGGAAGGTGATGACTTCATCGAAGACGAATAGCACGTCGTTCGCCTGTGTCCATTCGCGCAGAGCCTTCACAAACTCGGCATCCGCAGGCTTCAAGCCGACGCGGTGCGGCATGGGATCGATCAGTACACAAGCCAATTCATGCTTGTGTTCATCGAGCAACTCTTGGGCGCGCTCTGGGTCATTGAATGGAATCACGACCACATCGTCCAAGGCGGCTTGAGGTGTGCCGTGGGCGACGGGCACGCTAGCCGGACGGTTGGCCGCTCCCCAGGTCTCAGGCTTGGAGGTTTGGCTGACCTCTGCGTAGTCGTAGAGCCCGTGGTAAGCGCCTTCGACCTTGGCGATCTTGGGACGGCCGGTAAAGGCGCGGGCTGCTTTCAACATGCCCATGACTGCTTCCGTACCTGAATTCACGAAGCGCAACTTTTCAAAGGCGGGGCTGCGACTGCACAGGTACTCGGCGTAGAGAACTTCGATCTCGGTGGCCATGGTGAAGGCCGTGCCGCGCGCGAGTTGTTCCGTGACTGCCGCGACTACCTCGGGATCCGCATGACCGTGGAGCAGCGAGGCCATGTTGTTCGAGAAGTCGACGCGTGTGACTCCTTCGATATCGGTCAACCGGCAACCCTTTCCATAGGCGGCATAGGTTGGATGCGGTGAACGCAACACGGTATTGCGGCTCACTCCACCCGGAAGGATTCGCACAGCGCGCTCGTACAGGGCCGCACTCCTTGTAGTGTTACCGGTCGTGGTGTCGGAAGTCTTGCTCGTGTAGCTCATTCGTTCGCTCCGGCGTGATTCAGAGAAGTTTGAGGAGGGAGCTTGTCCGGGATTGGAAGCAATGGAGCCCCCGTTCGCTCTTCGACGTACTCAAAGTCCACTCCTGGAGCCAACTCGACGAGCTGGAATCCTTCGCTGGTCACTTCGATGACTGCGAGGTCTGTGTAGATCCGATCGACGATGCCCAGGCCTGTCAGAGGAAAGCTGCACTGTTCAATAAGTTTCGGATCACCGTGCTTGGTGCAGTGTTGAGTGACCACATAGATGGCTTTGACGCCTGCTACCAAATCCATGGCGCCGCCCACCGCCGGAATGGCGTCGGGACCCCCGGTGGACCAGTTGGCCAAGTCGCCACTGTTGGCCACTTGCAAGGCACCCAGCACGCAGAGGTCCAAGTGGCCGCCGCGAATCATCGAAAAGCTATCGGCGTGATGAAAGTAGGAGGCTCCGGGTAGAGCTGTGACGCGCCGCTTGCCCGCGTTGATGAGTTCCGGCTCGCCACCTCCCTCTTCGGGAGAAGGGCCCATGCCGAGCAGCCCGTTCTCCGTGTGATAGATGAACTCGCGCCCTTCCGGCACGTAGCGAGCTATGAGTTCCGGGATGCCAATGCCTAGGTTGACATAGGAGCCGTCGGCGATGTCGATGGCCACTCGTTGAGCCATCTCATCACGAGTCCAGCCGACCTTTTGGCCAGCTCCTTTTTGTTCTGCGCTCATGATTGGTGGCCGCTTACGGGTAGGTGATGCCCTTGGCAACGAGTTCGGATTCGTGGGCGGGTTGGGCTACATGAACGACGCGGTCCACAAAGATGCCCGGGGTTACGACCGTCTCCGGGTCCATCTCACCGGCCTCGACAACACTCGCTGCTTGCACGACGGTGACCTTGCCGGCCATAGCCATGATCGGAGCAAAGTTCCGAGCCGTCTTATTGTAGATGACGTTTCCATAGCGGTCGGCCTTAAGACCTTTGATGAGTGCGAAGTCCGCGCGCAAGCCGTATTCAAGGACGTACTCGCGATCATCGATGGTCCGATGCTCCTTGCCCTCAGAGAGCGGCGTGCCAACGGAAGTTGGCGTGTAGAAGGCCGGGATCCCCGCGCCGCCCGCGCGGATACGTTCCGCGAGGGTGCCTTGAGGAACGAGTTCCAACTTCGTTTGGCCGGACTTGTAGAGCTTGGGGAACACTGTCGAGTTGGTCGTACGCGGGTACGAGCAAATCATCTTTGCCACGCGCCCCGCCTTGATCAGGGCGGCCAAGCCAACCTCTCCGCTGCCAGTGTTGTTGTTGACGACGATGAGATTTGTAGAGCCCTGGTCGATGAGCGCGTGAATCAGCTCGATGGGGCTCCCGGCTTCTCCAAAGCCCCCGATCATCACAGTCGCTCCATCAAACACGCCTTCTAATGCGTCGGCGCAGGAGGCTACGCGTTTGTCGATCATTTGGCTGTCTGTGCGGCTGCCGCCTTGCTCTTGTCGACTCGTGCGTAATCAAAGAGCCCTGCTTCGTCGAAGATCACTCGGTCCTGATAGCCATCAAACCAGATGGCGTCGGGGTTGCGGGCGACGATGGCAACTTTACCACGGTCAGGAGCTGATGCCGCGTTGCGCAGGATTTTGAAGATGACCACTCCATTCTCCGTTCCCGGCATCCCGGGGATCGGCTCGCTGGTCACCGCCGCCACTTCAGTCTTGCCCTTGTAGTGCGTGATCGAAAGGCGTGCGTGGGTTTCAACACCGGATAAACCCTTCTGCGACTCATTCAAGATCTTCCAAGCCTCCTCAATCGGGACGTTGAAGGCCTTGTGAGCAATGATGTCGCGGCCACAGAAGAAGTAGTGGTTGTTGACACCTACGCGTTTGAGCGCGCGTTGCATGATGCGCAGGGCAGAAGAATCGTCATTGACGTTTTTAATGATCGGGGACTGGTTCTCAATGGCGATCCAGCCACGTGAAGTCAAACCGTCCATGGCACGCTTGGTGTCGGGGTGCCACTTAAGAATGCCTGAAGCTTCCTCGATGTAGTTTCCACTCTCATCCTTCAAGAGGAACTCATCGGGGTGGTTGAAGTGGATCATCATGCGCAAACCGACGTCAGGATAGGCCGCATGCCAAGCGTCGATCATGTTGAAGAAGGTTTCGTCGAAGCGATTCGGGTAGAAGGCCAACTCTTTTGTACCGATACGAATCGCTTCGATGCCGGACTCCGCCAGAGAACTCAACCATGCAGCGATTTTGCTGTTGGAGAGGACCATGGGGTCGCCTCCGGAGAGCAAGATCTCGCGTAGCTTTTCGCGTCCGGTTACGGGATGCAGCCCGCCATTTGCTTCTACGGCTTGGTTGTGCGTGTGAATGTAGTTGGTGATTTCCGGAATCTGCGCCATGCCTTTCTTAGCAACTGTTCCATCTTGACGCTCGATCTCCTTGCGGCCGATCAGCTCCTCCCGATAGCAGAAACGACAGTGGGCCGAGCAGGTCGAGATGACGTACATCAAGCCCATCTCATACTTGTGCAGCAAACCTTCCACGGGGCTGTAGTCCATCTGGTAGCCGGGGTCTTCTGAACCCTCGAGGTTGTCCGTCTCCTCGGGACTGGCCTTCACGAGATTGCGAATCGGCTGACTGCGTATACCGAGATCGAAGTAGTGCCTAGTGGTCTTGACCGGCATGCGGTGTTCCACATCACGATCGGTGCCTTTCAAGGCCGCGAGCTTCTCCAACTCTTCCTTGGTGTATAGAGCCTTGACTCCCTCGGGGACTCGTTCACTTAAGAACGGGGCAAGGCCATTGATGCTCTCGCGCTCGTACTTATGATCGACAACCGTGTTCAGGAAGGCTTGCTCTTTCTCGGTGGGGATGTACTTCAGTTTATCGCTCATCGGACTGGTGCTCGCTCGGTTGGGCTCTTCTGCTGAAGAGGAGGAGAGGGTCAAGGGGCCCAGCGCAATCCCTCGGCGGCTCGCTCGGGGACGGGCCTAGGAAATGCTGAGCTGTAACAAGGTGGACAGATTCTTCGTCACAGCGTAACGTGTGGTTCAGTGCCCCGCCACCCATGACTATCCCGAATCTCATCGCCAATGCCGGAGAGCGTTTGACGCCCACCGAGCATCGCATCGCCGAACTCGTCCTCCAGGAGCCGACCCTGCTGGCTTTCGGCACCGTTTCGGACCTAGCAGAGCGGGTGGGCACCAGTCGGCCCTCCATCGTTCGATTCGCTACCAAGCTGGGTTTTGAGGGCTACACCGACCTTCAAGGGCATGTCCGTCGCGAATTAACCCAACAGCTTTCCCGGCCGGGTGATCGGATTAGACATTCGGAGAGCGCGATCGGGCCCGCACGCCTGGCGATGGAGAGCGCCCTAAGTAGTGTCTTTGAGGCTCTAGGAGAGGGGCGTATAGAGCGCTTGGCCCAACCGATCGCAGAGGCCAATAATGTTTGGATCCTGACCGGAGAGACCTCTCGCTCTGGAGCTCACGTTCTGCAGAGTGGGCTCTCGATGGTGCGCTCCAACGTGCGCTTGATCGAAGAGCACTCGAGTGGCCGAGACCTTTCCAGCGCGACACCGGGGGATGTGGCCGTGGTCTTCGACTTCGCACGCTACCGCCGCCATTCGGTTAGCGTTGCCCAAACCCTTGCCGATCAGGGGGTGCATATTGTGGCGATCACTGATGGCCCGCTATCTCCCTTGGCAATGCTCACCGAAGATTGGTGCGCTCTCCGAGTGCCCGGCATCGGACCCTTCGATAGTTCCGTGCCCGCAGTCGCCGTAGCCGAACTCTTGGTCGCCCACGTAGCGCATCAATTGCACGACGAAGCCCAAGAACGAATCGATCGCACCGAGGCCTTGTGGGAGGCGACAGGAACTTTCCTTGAATCGAAGGGCGGAGTTACGCCGCGCTAGCAGTCTTTCGATGGCCTGCAAGCGAAGGAGGTCGGTTACTCAGCTCAGCAATCTGTTCGGGTGAGAACCGCGCTACTCACTTTGTCTCTGTCGAGATTTCTAGGGCGATGCGCTCGGCCTCTGCCCAAATGCGCAGCGTGTTCTTTGCGGAAGTAGTAAACAGTGCCAGAGGTGCTCCCCGATCCATCGGCCCAGGGCGCACCAACTACGCGGCTCGATCCAGGTAGATGTCTACTGAACGCCCAAGTTCGGCTTCGGCGGGGGCTAGTTCCGCCATCAGAATTACTTCTTGTGCCGCGACTACTCCGTCAAGAGTCGAAGCTAGCACCGTCGGTGCCGCGCTGGCCAGAAGGAGGCTGCCAAGGGCTGCACTACGGAGGATGAGATTGATTAAGTTCATGACTGCTTGCGATGTGCTTTTGCGGATGTCGGAGAGCAAACGACACGTTCACTCCAAGCCACCTGGCGCATGCGGTTCAGGAAACCTGCCAAGTAGAATCAAGAACTATTGAGGGCTGACTGGGCGAGGGCCCAGTGGCTGGACTCGAGAGAATAGAATCAGCAAATGAAGCGAGATAACGACGGAGAGACGAGCTCCCAGAATTCCTCGGCCAAGGCCGGAATGGGTGCGCTGGCTGCTTGGGACGGGCCTGGATGGGAGGTGGACGCTGCGAGCCGAATGGACGACGCGCTTGCCGCTGCGGGGCATCCGAGAACCGGACCGGTAGAGACCATCAAATCTTAGGCTCGTGCTTGTATCTAAGTCGCGCCAACGGAGGCTGGCCCGGTTTGGGTGAAGCATGGCTACAACTTGCCACCCGGTGAGGAGCAGGTCCTTGCACGGCTTTCAAAACGTTGGTCTGACCGAGTTCCGGATGTGCTCACAACCTGGACGGGGGCTGTTGCGATGGCTCCGTTGCAAGGCCGAGAACTCAAGGAGGCAGATCCGATTGATGAGTGGGTGTCCGTTGCGATTTCATTGGCTGAGCCACAGGCGGGCGAAGCTCTGGAGCTGGAAGGATGGATCGGCATCGGGGTTCGTGATCGGCGTCCGGCGAATTGGCGGGAGGCGCTGGAACAGTTACTTCAGAGTCCCGTTCTGGGCGAGCTCGGTGGGCCGTTCCTTGGAGAGTTGAAGGCTCTTTCTTCTGATTTCATCGAGCGCTATCAGCAAGCATTCGAATCTCCAGCAGCTCTTGTGCATCAAGATTAGGGGTGCTGCAATGTCCGGATTACGCACGAGGGTCCCGTATTCTTTGACTGGGTGGATGTCGTCGTGGGGCATTCCATATTTAGCTGCGATCGGTTGCTTGATCAGGCTCCGCGCGAGTACCACGACTCGATCATCGAAGCGTTCATGGCGTCCCTTCGGATGACACGTGAAGAGTTCAAGGCAATGCGCTGCTCAAACGTTCTGCACGAGGTGCTTCGTTACCACGATGAGTTGAGCTACATACCGGCGACCAGCATCACCTACCAGAACCTCGCGAATTCCGTGCGTTCCCAACTGCGCGTGTTGGTCGAGTTTGAACAGCGAAAGTGAGCTGTAGGGTGCTATTGGCGCATGGCCGCAGAGCTAAGGTGCGTGAGCTATCTGTGACGGGCTCGGCTATGTGTTGTCCGGCCGGCGTACATAGACTTCGCTCCTGTCCGCGCACATCGGTAGCACTTCCAGATAGTCGTGGAGACCCATTCGCCCTTCTCGAAGGGCAGCCTGGGCCCTACCCCTACTCCGCGTCCTCGGGGCTTAGCTTGGCTTCCTTGACAGCCTTTGTGTCGCGAAAGTTCTCAATGGACTTAGCTGTGGTTTCTCCAAAGAGCTTCAAAAACTCTTCATGGTGCCAATCCTTGATACCTGCCAGTTTCGCCCGGAGTTTGAGGTTCGATTCCGGCGTGCGCTTCTCGTTTGCATGGGCGGCTTGGATCTCCTCGATCTTGCTATTCCCTTCGAGGTAAACCTTCGCGATCTTCTCGTCCGCACTGGTTCCAAGACCAAGCTCGTCAGCGATGCGCACGGAACGCTCGCGAATCTGCTTCTCGATTCGAACCCTGCGCTCGACTAAGTTCTTCGCGCGAAGCTCCGCCAGTTCCTCCGCGCTGATTTCGTTGTTCGTGATGTTTAGGGATCCCCCTGTCACGCCCTGCTGCCCGCCAGAATCAATCGCAAGGCGTTGATCAGGCTCGGAGGGCGTCGTCAATTCGAGAGGCAGGCGAGTCTTCTCATGGGGAATCACATCGGTTGATTCGATCGCCAACGGGGATGCCTCCTCGGTGACCAGCGTCACTTCCCCGGAACTCGAATAGAGGAAGTAGCCTCCAACGAAGAGGGCCAGGCACCAGATGAGTAGTAGGGGACTCTTCATAACTATCTTGGGAGGGCGAGCGGCCTCGGACAATCTCGATGCGGTCCGCGCTTGGCTTCGCGCTCTTCTATGTGATCTATACCCGCACCCGAGTACAAGCGAGAGAAGCCGTCCGCAGAAGCCCAAGGTGGCGCTGCGGCGGGCCTAGACGAAGCCCCGGCGCGAATGAGTTGGGAAGTCGTTCTCTTCGTTTGGCGAGGACCTTGTGGTTTGAACATCCTTCACGGCTGCTCAACAAAGTGCGGGCCGCCGAAGTTCACAATACGTGAACTAACAGCGGCCCGCACTTGAGAAGAGGTTGACTAGCCCTTCAACTCACATGGAGCCCGGGGCCTGTCATCGATTACCACTGAACGCTATAAGCGTTCGTGGTGTTGAAGCCGTTGCCACAGGGAGCGCTTCCGCTGGTGTCGCGGTACCAGTACTGGTAGTTGCGCAATTCGCCGCCAAGAAGGCCTTCTTCGACTGACAGGGTGTCAGTGCTGACAGCCGTGCCTGAGGCGTTGGTGAGGACAATCTCGAGACGGGAAACGCCACCATTCACACAGAGCTTGCCGTCACCGAAGGGAATGCCACCGCTCTGGCCGGGGGCTGAGAAGAACAGTCCGGGGATGCCGGGAGGGCAGCCGTTGGCAACAAGCTCGACGCTGTCGTTGTTGACATCAGCAATACCCGTTGCCGAGAGAATCGCGCCAGAGCCAGTGCTGTTGGCGCAACCTTCGCCAGCGGCACCCGGGTTGGAGCAGGTAGAGGTGGTGCTGCAATCGCAGTAGCCAGTGCCGGGCTCCGGAAGGCCAGCCATGTCGTTCAGCCAGATGTCGGTTCCGCTGCAACGGCCAATAATCATGTCCATATCGCCATCGTTATCAAGGTCGAACACGGCCACGTCGTGGGTGCCTTGGAGATCGGCGGCGGTAATGCCTTTGACGCCTTTCCAGCCGCCGATGCCGATCAGCTCTGCCTCTTCCTTGAGGGTGGGCTGAGGGCCAGCGCTGTCGCCGGGGTTGTGATAGATGTGAGCACGACGGGTACAGCCACCGATGTCCACATCAACGTCGCAAATAATGATGTCTTTCCAGCCGTCGCCGTTGAGGTCAACCATCAAGTTGTTGCTTGCGAATCCATCGTCGCCACCCGATATGAATTGGAAAGTCTTCGAGGGGCTCCAGATAGCGCGGCCGAAGGTGTCGACGCCCAGGTTGTAACGGTAGCGGTCAAATCCGTCGTCGCTGATCACGACGTCTTCACGTCCGTCGTTGTTCAGGTCACCAGTGCTTGTGTGGTAGGGAGCATTTCCGTGGAAGTCATCAAAGATGTTGAAGATGCCAACGTTGCCCGGGTCGTTGTAGCTAATGGCCACATAGGTCGGAGCGTTTAGCGACGTGTCCTTGAGGATGTCGTTGTTGCCATCGTTGTTGAAGTCGCGAATTGCCACTGAGTTACCGAATGCCGAAGCCAGCATCTGGCTCGTCATGCGCAAGGTGGACTCATCGACGAAGTTTCCGGTGCCGTCGTTGATCAACAAGCGGTCGTTCAAGTCGCTGCCAGTGCTAGCGCCTGAATCGTAGTCACCGAAGTACAAGTCTGCGAAGCCATCACCCGTCACGTCTCCTGCATCCACTGAGCAGAACTTGGGAGAAGCCGCTTGACCGTTCGACATGAGCTGCGGAATCCGGTCAGCTTCGTAGTTGAAGCCGAGCCAGTCGCCATTGACATCGTTGCCCAAGTTCATGTAGATCCGAGGGTGCGAAACACTCTTGGGTGTGCCGATCGAGAGAGTAGTCGCCGTGATCATATCGAGCCAACCATCGTCGTCGGCGTGAAAGAGAATCACGTCGCGGTCGTTGGTTGGTGTCAAGAAGCCGTCATCTCCAGGCTGATCAGAAGCAGATGCGTACTCAGTTGTGCGGTCGACGAGCACGCCACCTTCATTCATTAAGAGCACGTTTCTCTTGTGCCCGGTGCTGGTGAAGGGCTGCTTGCGGACGACGATCAAGTCGGTCCAACCGTCCTGGTCAACATCGCCCCAGGCGTAGTCTTTTTCTTCCGGATCGGCAAGGCCGATGTTGTTGGTGGCGGTTAACTTCGAGTTGTCTTTAGTGAAGCTCGCCCACTCAACGCCGAGTTGGGCCGAAGCCAAATTGGAAAGCAAGGTTGCCGCGAGGACCCCAGGCAAGAATCGGAAGGCGATGCTGCCGAAGCTGGAGTTGGTCATCTGAGTCTTCATTATGAAATCGGAGGAGTGAAGGTAGAGTTCAGCTGAGAGGCGCTGGACAATCGAGGGGTGCTCAATACCAACTCGGACTGAAAAGGGGGACTGAGATAATAAATCAGTATTCGATTCGTGGCTCCACTGGTCACGAAACTTGGATGCCTCTGAATCCAAGTGAACGGTGTAATTGGCAACATGGAGATCACTGCTGTCTCCTCATCATGCCGTGTAAGGCGCTGTAGAAGCTCGCGAAGGGTCCCAAGTTGAGCTTGCGAAAGGCCTTACCGAGAGCGTCAAGGTTTCGTGGCATTCCGTAAAACCATCGCCCCGGATAGCTCGAACGGACACCTATCGACTCCGGATGCACCCCAAAGGAATCGATATCTTCGATCAGCGTGTCGACACTGACCGGCCCAAGGTAGAGCACCGCGACCATTCCATTCTTGTCGACGAGGAGGCTAGCAGGCACAGGCATATCGCCCGACTTAGCAATCAGGTGCTTGAGAAGGACCTCGAAAACGAGTCGATCTTCTTCGGAGGCGTAGGCTGATTCGAACTTGGCCTCTTCGATCATCAAGGGACTGATTCTCCCCTCAAAGAAGGCGCGCGCCACGGAGGGATCTTCCTCTGCATCGAGACACACAGGAATGAGCTCGAGGCCGGCGTAGAGCAACTCATCGCTGTGACGGGCGAACTCGCCTAGCTCTTCCACGCACGGTGCACACCAAGTCGCCCAAAGATTGATGAGGCGGGCTTGCGGTTCTCCGGGGCTGAAGAATTTCTGCTGGAATGCTGTGGGGAGTGGAAGAGGTGTACGCAATACGATCCGTGAGGCCGCCGGTAGGGTCGGTAGCTCAGCTTGCGGGTCGAGCTTCAGCTCTCTCTTGACTAAAGGGGCGCCTCGGCCCTCGCCCTGAACAAGTCGCAGCCGACTTCCAGGTTGAATCTCATCGAAGACTTCCGTCGCGCCACCGGGCCAGTGAACCAGCAGCTCATCGATCGTCTTTGCGCCGTCGAGTCCGAAGACCAGCTCGCCTGTCGACTGGGCCATGTAGCCTTCACCGCAGCGCAACTCTCGGTGGTGGGTCTTACCTTCTGCACGCAATTCAACTCGGGCGCCGATCGCGTCTTCATTGCAGAAAGTCCCTCTCAATCGAACGCTGACATAGTCAGAATTGGGCGTGCGTGTGTTCTCGAGCAAACGGAGTTGCTGACCGTTGCGGCTTTTGAGCCACAAGTCGAGATCTCCATCACCATCCCAATCGAGTTGAGCGACTGCGCGCCCATCTTGAATGTGATCCAAACCGGCGGCAACTGAGATGTCTACGAAGCTTCTTTGTCCCAAGTTCAAGTAGGCACAGTTGTGTTCGCGTCCGCTCCAGGAGGATCCGCTGTCCATCATGCCGGTGATCTTCTGCCAGCCGTCCACGTAGGACCCATCGAGCTCGGAATCGGCCTCAAGTCCAACAGGTGAGTGCGACGCCACGCGTCGCCAAAAGAAGCTTCAGAGATCGTCTTCTAGTTCTGCGGTGAGGAATCCATTGGGCACGACAACATCCGGCAATCCATCGCCATCAAAGTCAGTGAAGCGCGCGCCCCAGGACCAACGTCCCATGCGAAGGCCAGCAAGCTCGCTAGCATCCTGGAAGCTTCCATCGGGCTGATTGCAAAAGAGACTGTTGCCAAGCGAGTGCCGCTGAATCGCTCGTCGTTCGGTTTCGTCCTGCCCGCTCTTGAAGGACGGTTGATAGGCAATGCGCCGACCAGCAGAAGAGAACATGTTGCTGACGAGCAAGTCGAAGCGACCATCCTGATCCACGTCTGCCCAGGAAACTCCCATGCCCGCCGCTTGATCTTCGGTGCCAGTCGCTTCAGCTACGTCGACGAACTTGCCACCATCGTTGCGATAGAGGTTGTTGCGACCAAAGTCATTGGCCACGTAGAGATCTGGATCGCCGTCCAAGTCGTAGTCGCTCCAGGAACAAGCCAAGCTAAAACGATCGTTGTTGACATCGAGGCCAACTTCGGCGCTGACGTCCACAAAACCCTGTTCGCCATCGTTGCGCATCAGATGATTCTTGGGACCGTTGCGCGCGTCATGGAAGGGCATCGGGATGCTGTCCCCGTAGGAAGTGTCGACGTAGCGCACTGCGAAGATGTCCAGATCGCCATCTAGGTCATAGTCCGCAGCCGAGAGCGAATAAAAGGCAGAGGTCGAACCCGAACCGAGGCTGCGCGACGGTGTGAAGACTCCAGTGCCATCATTGGTCGAGAGCACCAGCACCGGTCCGATGCAGGCGATCAGGTCGCGGTCGCCATCATTGTCGTAGTCGGCGAGCAAGACCCCCTTTGTGTCGTCCAACCAGGCGGCGCCGGAAGCTTCGCCCTGCTCTTTGAAGCTGCCATCAGCCTGTTGGACGAGCAGTAGATTCGGGAGCCCCGTTCCCTGCGCGACATAGAGATCGTCAAGGTCGTCGCCATTGACGTCACCGACCGCAATGCCATTGTGCCCGAAGTAGTTCGCCTCGCCGAGGTTGTCAATTTTCCCATGCCAACGCTCCGCGCCTTCGGTCAAAAGGGTGCTCGAGCCCCCAGCCGCAGCCAGGGCTCGGCTCGTTGCGTCTTCGAACAAGACTCGTTCGAAAAGAACTTCATCCAAGCTGCGTGCCTGAATTGCGCTGAGCTGCCACTCAGCTTCCGCGTCTACCCGCGTGAAGCCTATCGTCCATTTGGCATTCTGTTGAATGCAACCGAGTCCCAGTCGAGCGCTTGTTTGGACCAACACTTCTACAGAGAAGGTCTCCGCATCACCCGGCTCGATGCCGACGACTTTGAAACTTGCGCGGCGCTCGGTGCCGTCCTTAAGAGGAGCGAGCAAGGTCCCCACGGCTTCCGCTGCATCCGAGTTGGTCAGTTCGGAGGAGAACTTTGCGGATGATCCACGCTTGACTTGGATTCCGCCTTCGTCCCGCAGCACTTCAAGTTGCGGCCGAAGAAGATTGCAGCTGAACTCTGCTGCGAAGAGTCGCTCCGGGACATCCCCAGCTACCAAACTCTCGGCCAGGTCGTTGAGAACTGCGTTGGCCGCTGAACTCAACGATTCTGTCTGCCAGCTCTGGTCTTGAACTGTCTGATCTGGATCATCGATAGAAACCGACGCCTGCAGTTCTTCCCCGAACAGTGAGCCCAGGCACGTGAGGCCCAGACCGAGTTGCAAAGTAAGGCTTAGAGAGATCAATAGGGTTCGGTGCGCGACAGCGACTAGGGGATTGGGCTACGAGAGTGCGAAGACTCGGCCTGGTGAGATTACTGCATTTCAGCTACACCTCACCGGGCCTCTGAGTCTCAGGGACAGATAACGAACTGGATACCCTCGGTGAGGCCGACTCCAAATCCGTCCACATGCGAGGGATCACGATACCAATACTGCGCGTTGACTTGGCTGCCTACTGACAATCCGCTGCTCGACATGTAGGCCTGGGTGAAGTGATAGTCGTAGACACCCGTGCAATCGTCAGCACCAGAGCTGCCGCCGGAGTTTTGGATCGTGGTGCGGGTGAAGGGCGACTCGACGCACAATCTTCCGCCCATGAAGGGCACGTCCTTGCTATCGGTGCCCCAGAATAGGAGGCCCGTCTTCTGGTTGATGGCGTTCGTCGCGGTGATATGTAGATCATCTGCACCGGTCAATGTCGCCGTCCCCGTCGAACCGATGGCCGACAGGCAACCTTGAGAGTTCACCTTGGCCGTGCAATAGATGACCGGCGCACAATCAGTCACATCGACCGTCAATGCGTTAAGCGTTCCTGCACCAGCACTGTCTACAGCCCAGAATTCGCCAGCACCCAACTCGCCTTGGCGAATGACGTTGGCGATCAAGTCGTTGAGCGTCAGGTGATAGGTTCCGGCCGTTGCAGGAACGGTCAAGCTACCGCTCGCGAAGAGCACAGCTGAACCGGGTTGACCGATTCCAGTAATGACCGTGCCGTTGGGCATCGGAGCGAAGGTGTTCTTGATCGTGTTTTGAGCACCACCGACCTGCAGCAGGTTTCCCATCGAGGAGGTACCGCCAAAGCCACTGGGGTTGGACAGTCCGAGAGGCGCAGCAAAATTGAGCTGAACTGCACCACTGGCTGCATCCGCTTGAGCAAGAACTCCGCCGTCAAACTCCAGATCGAAGCATAGAAGCGCCAGGCCTTCATTGCTTGCGTCCGAGAGCTCGGCCCAGATTTCGTAGTTGAGTTGGGTACCGGCGACGGCGTCAACCGTGCCCTGCCCCCCGCTCAAGATGTCGATGTTTACATCCGAGGCCTGGGCCACGGAGGCCGCGAGGAGCGCGGCCGAACCTGTAAGGATGAATTGATTCATTGTTTTCATGGCTTGTAGTGATTTGGAGCAGCGGCTCACAGGTTTCCAGTAAAGGCGCGTTGCATCACCGCGAAGTCCGCAAGATCAAAGTCACCATCTTCATCCACATCAGAGAGGGCGCCGGGAGCGTCCGGTCCGAAACTCGGAAGAGGACCGCTAAGGTCCGGTTGGACGAAGAACCAATCAAATTCATCGACATCATTGTCGTTCTCGAAGTCCCACTCAGCCCGGCCGAGCGAACTCAGGAAGTCGAAGACCTCGCCGCGTTCTGCCGTAGTGAGTGCTTGGAAAGCCACAGCTGAGGCCAGGCCTTCACCGTCGTGGGCCACGATGGCCATTGTAATGTTGTCCGCAAAAGTACCACCAGTCGCGGTGCCGTCGTGGAGCATCGATGTACGGGATCCAATTCCCCACAGGGCCCGTGTCATCATCTCGGTCTCGGCTGCGGCACCCTCGACAAAGCCGTCTCCCATGGTGCCCATCTCGTGAACGAGGAAGTCCGAGTAGGGCTTCACCGCGATACCGCTCAATGCCAATTCGGCGACGGGGACGGTCGTGTAGGGGGTCGCTGTGTGACACACAGCGCAACCAATTGCGGTAAAGCGGGCTTCACCACTCGTTCCGCTACGCGGAGTTTGGGGGGGAGCTGCGAGGTAGCGCTGGAAGCTTGTGAACTTGTCGACAAGCGTGCGACCATTCACATCCGGCAGGTCTTCGGGATCAGCCACCGTGTCGCACAAGGCGAGTTGGGCCAAGTCACCGTTCGGAGCATTTTCCATCGGGAAGAACACGCTCGTCAATCCCAGCTCGTTCAGGCCCGCGTCCGCCGAGAAGTTGAGGACGGTGGCCGTGCCTCCTTTCCAGTTGAATTTAGAGGCGCGCAGCGGTCCCATCGGAGATTCGATGGGCTGAACCATGTGCGCGAAGCCGACGAAGCCAGCAGGCTGGCTCGCCTGGTTGAGCAGGATGTCTGCGTCAGAGATTGCCTCGAGCAAGCCAGAACCGAAAACGATCGGGGTCAGGCGTTGGGCGGTGATGTCTGCCTCGGGGGGTACTATCTCGGCGCACTCAGGGCTGATCTCTTGTTCTTGCTGGAGGGTGCCGCCCAGACTGTCGAGCCCGTCAAAGGGCGTCGTCTGAGTCGCCTTCTTGCCAAAGCGTGTCACGGTCCGAGAACTCCAACCACCAATGGCCGGTTGACTGTGACAGTTGCCGCAGCTCTGGTCATTGAAAATAGGGCCGACGCCGTTCGCCACGCCGAGGGGAGTATTGAAAGCTTGCTTGCCCTCGAGGAAGAGCGCTAGCTCACTCGGTGTGAGCCCTGCCATGGGCTCACCCTGGCGGCGCTGGAAGTCTGACTGAGCCAGGGCAACTGCAGAGAGAAAGACACTGGCTGCTAGAGCCATGATTGTCCGAGTCATACTCGAATCCTCGTTGTTGAGTTATTGGGGAGCGGACGCTCCAGCGCTGGGGGGCGCCGGTGATTTACTGACCGGGCAATACGACACAGAATCCGAGCCGGAACCCGAAAGGTATCGTGGGGATGGATCTGGTAGTGATCCGGATAGGCTACCCCGAGCAAGAACCTTGGATACGACCTATCCGCAAACGTGCTGTAAACATCCAGTTGGCAGTCATGGGGGCCCTAGATGAGCAGGGATATTCTCTCGTGATGAGCCCATCCCAGTCCCTAGATTGCCTAGCCCAGTCCTTTAAGGCTCAATCTTGGTCAGCAGAGCCCAGAAGGTCGTGGCCGTCAAATTTCTCTCGACCGGAACTCCCGATACGCCCAAGGACGGTCGGCAGGGCATCCAGGGAACTAGCAGAGGCTGAGATCCGTTTGGGAGGAAAGCCAGGCCCGAGGAAGATTAAGGGCTGGCGGCGATCGTAAGAGTAGGTGGATCCCGAGCGTGTCCCAGTTTGCATGCCCATGAGATGGCGATTGGCGAGCCTGATTTCAACTTCAACGCCACCGTCTTGCAGGTGGGACCCTTGGGCCAAGATCATCCATGGATCGGAAAGTGCACCTGCCGTAGCGCTGAGCTCGTCGCGGGTGTAAGCCGCAGCCACCCACGGCAAGGCTTCAAGTGCCTCCGCAGCCACCTTGCGCAGCTCTGCTCTGTCGATGTCCACCTCCTCGAGCATCCTGCCCGAGAAGGTCAGCCCGTCGGCCGGCCCAGTCAGATTGGCTCCAAAGCTCTGCCCAAACCTAGCTTCAAGAAGGCTTCGCACTTCCTGCAGAGCTTGTCGACGTGCTCGAACTCTCAAGCGCACTGCGCCGGAGTCATCTCCATGAACGCCTTCGGGTAGTTCAAGCAACCCGTGATCAGAGCTGAGTACGACCGTCCACTTGTCCTTGCCGACTTCTGCGTCGAATAAATCGAAGAGCGCTCCCAGTTCTTTGTCCGCGTCGAGCAAGGCCTCGGTCACTTCGAGGCTGTAGGGGCCGGCAGCACTCGCCAATAGATCACATGCGCTCAAACTCAAAGCTATGAGATCAACTTGATCATCTGCGCCAAACCCGGCGGCCACTGCCTGCTTCGCGAGATCGCAAACCATGCGATCCATGAGAGGGGTGATGTAGACCCTAGAAGCCAGCCCTGCTTGATCTCGTGGCTCTAGCACCTCGGGCAACTCAAGAGCCAGATAAGGAAAGAGTGCCTCGCGACCTCCAATCGCAGCCTCACCAAGACGAAGGTCGGGCGCGGTTTGGGTTAAGTCTGGGTTCCCGGGAAGATCCGATACCCAATCCCAGCCGCGCGCCTTCTTTGGCCAGCTCTTGTTCCATTCGCCAATCCACGCGGGAAGCTCCTCTGTATAGGCGCTCGAGCTGACAAAGCCTCTTCCAAAGCTATCCCACCAGAGCGCGAGGTTGGGTGACTTGCCCGCGATGAGCGCTGCGGAAGTTCCCTTGCCACTGATCGAAATTGAGCGCGATCCGGGCCAGGTTGAACGAAGTGCCCCAGCCCAACCCTCTTGTCTCAATCGTGCGCTTGATGCGCTCCCAGACTCCGCAACGAGCCAATCGGAGGAACTGACAGTCCTGACCTTTTCGTCCTGCACGCACAGAACTTGGCGACCTGTGAGCGGATCCGTCAGCGCGTTACGAGTGATCCCATGATTGGCCGGAAGGTAACCCGTTCCAAAGCTCGCATGGCCTGGAGCTGATTCGGTTCTCGCGTAGGGAAGCTTCGCGTTTGTATAAACCGTTCCGTAGTCAAGTAGCCGGCGGAAGCCACCCTTCCACCACAGGTCGAGACGATCCAAGTGTTCCGGAATCATCGAGTCGACGTTGATCACCACGACCAAGCGGACTTGATTGGCACTTGCCGGCGACGGTTCTGCTGAGTCTTGAGCTGTGGCCGAAGGGGGGCTCGCCATAAGGAAGCAAGCGGCGATCGATTGAACTCGTAGGCTGAAAGTCATAGGCCGCATTCTAGTCACGCTCTGCGCGAAGTTGAGCCCTCTTGCCACCCATGCCCGAGAATTCCCCGAACTCTGACAGGATGGTGTCGATCTCATAGCTCAATCGAGTCATGGCCGGCGACCGGACTCGAGCCGGCGGCTTGCGGAACCGGGGGAGAGGTGTTGCGGCTGGTGGAGGCCCTTTGGGTGGTCCGACCCGAGTTGCACAGGTGCGAGATCGAATCAGAAGAATCGTCTTTAGACTGCTTCCCGATCGTCTCGAACTGTATGAGCTTGAGCTAAAACGAAAGATCCTCGCTTGCCTAAGCGCAGGCAGATAGAGAGGGTCGTCCTGCGACAATACGCCCGTGTAAATTGCGTCTTCAAGCGACGGCAAGCGGCAATAGCCTCGCCCAGGCATCACATGTATAGAGGGTGATTGCAGGCCAGAGCTTCTCGCGATACAAGAAGTAGATATTGGTGCGCTTATTCGAGGTGCGATCCCAGACCGAGAGAGTGCTCGTCATGCGTGTCCTACTAGTCCTTGCGATCCCTTTCGTTGCTTCCCTTATTGCAGGGGATTCTGCAGCGCAATCGAACCCCTATGTCGCTGCCGAACGCTTTGAGTCGGGGAGTGCGCTGGGGTGGAATCTGATCCATGCCCACTTGGCGAGTCCCAGTGATTGCTGGAACCCGAGTTATGCCTTGGCTCTCAATGATGGGCCGGGCACTTGCATGTTTGGCTCTCTCCAGGCGGGACAAGAGTATTCGGCGAGCCTTCCCGGATTGCGCTTTCACCCAACAGTTGGGATGGAGTTTTTCTACTCCTACAAGAACGAGTTGCCGACTCCAGCGAACGTTGAAATTGCCGGCTACCATTCATCGACAAGCCCCTCATTTGTCGTGGACTTCACCGACAACACCGGCGGCAACAACGGTAATTGGTCAGACACAAAGCGCACGGTCTGGAACGTACCCGCCGGAGTACACGGGATAGACTTCCGTTTGAGCTTTCGCGTGTGGGACAGCACTTATACGCAGGGCAGCGGCGGCTACTACTTTGACAATATCGTCGTTCGCCCGACCAGTAATGGCTTCTCGTTCTGTGAGGGCTCAGGTTGCCCATGTCTAAACAATTCGTACAGCGGAGGACCTGAAAGAGGGTGTCGGAATTCAACGGGGCGAGGCGCTTGGTTATCTGGATACGGCTCTCGAAGTATCGCGGCCGACGAGATGGAGTTTGTATCTGCTAGCTTGCCGAGCGGAGAATTGGCTTGGCTCTTTCAAGGCACGATTCCATTGCATGGTCAGAGCGGCATCCCCTTTGGAAACGGACTGCTTTGCGTCGGCGGTGGTTTGCAACGATTGGGGACTCAAGTCGCCGATCAAGACGGGATTGCTACTTGGCGAAACCTGGCAGAGACGGCGACTTGGACCCCGGGCCAAGACGCATTGATGCAGGTTTACTATCGAGATTCGCTGGGAGCGAATTGCGGATCACAGTTCAACACGACGAATGGGTTCCGGTTTGTGTTGGCTCTGTAGTCGAGCCTTACCTCCTTACCCGAATACTGTTGATGCGAACGCCCAGCAGATCAGTATTTCAGTGTAGGCTCAAATGCTTGTGAGGCAGGGCGGGGAAGTCTTGTCCATGAGTTCGATCGTATCTCCACGACTTCTCAGCAATGAATTTAATCCTCTGTGCGGCCACTGCCACGCTTCTTTGCCTTCCACTGATCGCCCAAGATGGCCTGACGTTGCATCATCCTTTCGGTTCCACCGACACAGTCTTGATTGATTCAACTGGAATGACCGTTCACTCATGGTTGGGAACTGCAGGGCCGGCGCTCTCGGTCTATCTGCTTCCCGATGGCGACTTGCTGCGCAGCCGGAATCCCTTTGGGGCTTCCGGTGGTGGGGGAGTTGGCTTTGAGCGGGTTACGTATGACGGAACCGTCGAGTGGCAGTTCACGTTGGCGACTTCGACACTGACTCCGCACCACGACATGCTGATGCTTCCCAACGGAAACGTACTCATGGTCATTTGGGAAGAAGTTGGGGGATCTGTAGCCCTTGCAGAGGGACGTGATCCTTCAACCTTGGGTGGTTCCTTCAAGCCAGACATTCTCTATGAGATTGCCGAGACCGGACCGACCTCGGGATCGATCATTTGGGAATGGCATGCCTTCGATCACTTGGTCCAAGACTTCGACAACTCACTGCCAAACTTTGGGGTGATCGCGGATCACCCCGAGCGTATTGACATCAACTATGGTCCATCCGGCGACTGGATGCACACGAATGCAATTGACTATCACCCCGAGTTCGATCAGATCGCGATCTCAGTGCCCAACTTCGACGAGGTTTGGATCATCGACCACAGCACAAGCAGCGCCGAAGCTGCAGGTTCGACAGGCGGCAATTCAGGAAAGGGCGGTGATCTCCTATACCGCTTCGGAAACCCGGAAGCCTATGACCGAGGAACGGCAGCCGATCGGGTCTTCTACTTTCTACACGATGTTCAGTGGGTTAAGCCCGGCCGGCCCGGCGCAGGAAATATGACAGTCTTCAACAATGGCCGATCTCGTCCGACGGGCGACTGGTCTTCAGCCGACGAATGGGTGCCGCCCGTGGACGCTTTCGGTAACTACACGATCGGAGCTGGTGTTGCTTATGGACCCACCGCTCTCCTCTGGACCTATTCGGACATCGGTAACTTCTTCACTAACATTATGGGTGGAGTGGAACGCCTAGAGAACGGCAACACCCTGATCTGTGAAGCAACCTCTTCGCGCTTATTCGAAGTTACTGACGGTGGCGCGACCGCCTGGAACCACGTGAACACCCTCGGCTCTCCGTCTTGGATCTTCAAGGCGCGCCGTTACCCCGATTGCAACACGAATAGAGTTCCCGACTCGCAGGACATCGCAAGTGGCGCTGAAGACGATCTAAACGACAATGGCGTTCTAGATGGTTGCGAATCACCAACGAACTACTGCGATGCAGCGCCTAATTCAACTGGCTTGGCGGCCAGCATGGGATGGTTCGGAAGCACGAGTATCCTCAGCAATGATCTCGACTTGCTAGTCGGTGACTGCCCCGCGAATGTCTCCGGAATCTTTGCCTACGGACCGAATCAAGGGAGCATGCCAGCCGGTGACGGAAGCTTGTGTTTGTCGGCACCCTTCGTACGCATCTCTCCTCCGACCCAAACGGATGCGAGCGGTTTAGCGATGCACAGCTTCGACAATCAGAACCTACCGATGACCTCGCCGATACTCACAGCCGGTACGACTTTGAACTTCACCTTCTGGTACCGCGACCCTGCCGGTGGTCCAGCTGGGTTCAACTTTAGCGACGGACTCTCTGTCTTGTTCGTGAACTAGACAGTTGCTGTCAGGCTCGATTCCGCGACGAATCTAGCCTGACCCGATCGTCTTTGAGGCATTTCTATCGTCGACTGCCACAGCGCGATCGGTGCCTCCGAGGATGTGCTCCA
>JBLIOI010000069.1:0-25929 GCA_047639675.1 Planctomycetota bacterium
TTTATTTCAAGAGGCGCGCTTCAGGTTGCAGCGTGAAATCAATCGAGCAGAACGGGTTGGTGTCGAATTCGATATCGAGGTTGAAGGTGATGGGCTGATGCGTGGGGATCGCGAGGCCATGCTGGCGGCTGTGCGTAACTTCGTGAGCAACGCGCTTGACTGGACGAAGAAGGGGGGGCGCGTGAGGCTTCTCCTGGACGGTCGCGGTACTGAGATCCAGGTCGCGGTGGATGACGACGGTCCCGGCGTGCCCCAGGAGTTGCACGAAAGCCTATTCGAGCCCTTCGTCCGCGGGCCAGCGGCCGCAGGGCGGCGAATTGGCTACGGGCTTGGGCTAGCTCTAGCCCGCTCTGCGGCGGTTGCTCAGGACGGCAGTATCTCGGTGGGAAGTTCAGATCTCGGTGGTGCGCGTTTCACCCTGCGATTTCCCCGCGAACGACCGAATTCTGGGTAGGAATGCACTCCCGTCGCTAGACTCTGCGCCGAATGTGAGCCCTCCAGACCCCTTCCCCGCGCGGCGTGAAAAAGCTGATTCTCGACGGACGATCTCTCGTCCTCTCCGACCTAGAACCCCTCCTGCGTGAGGATCCCAAGAACTTGCTGCAAGTCGGCGTTTCGAAGCCGGCCATGAAGCGCGTGCTTGCAGTGCGCAAGGTTGTCGAGGATCACGTCGACGCAGGTGATGTGGTGTACGGCCTGACCACAGGTTTTGGCAAGTTGAAGAGCGTGGCGATCGCCAACGAAGACTTGGAAGAGTTGCAGCGCAACTTGGTGCTCTCTCATTGTTGTGGTGTCGGCGAGGAGATGCCCTTGCATGAAGTGCGCCTAGCTCAAGTCCTGCGCTTGAACGGTTTGGTGCGCGGTCACTCTGGCGTGAGTGTCGAGCTTGTCGACAAGTTGGTGCGCCTCTTCAACGCGGGCTTCATTCCTGCCGTGCCGCAGCAGGGCTCAGTGGGGGCAAGCGGCGACTTGGCTCCGCTCTCCGAGATGGCTGCGACCTACATGGGGTACGGATTCGCTTGGGTTGCAGGCAAACGCAAGGCCGCCAAGGCTGCTCTCAAAGCGATTGGTGAAGAGCCGCTTGTCTTGCAGGCTAAGGAGGGCTTGGCCCTGATCAACGGCACTGAAATCATGAAGGCCATCGGAGTCGCGACCTACCTGCGTGCAGAAAACCTCTCCAAGGCTTCGGACGCTGTTGCGTCACTTTCTCTCGAAGCTCTCTTTGGAAGTCAAAAGCCGTTCGATGAGCGCTTGGCAGAATTAAAGGGACATGCGGGTCATCTGCGCACGTCCAAGAATTTTAATCGGCTACTGAAATCCTCGCAGGTCTTGAAGAGTCACAAGGATTGCGATCGCGTTCAGGATCCTTATTCCTTGCGATGTATCCCGCAGGTCCATGGAGCCTTCAAATGTGCGTTGGAGCACGTTGGCGGCGTTTTGTCCGGTGAGATCAATGCCGTTACTGACAACCCGATTCTATTCGCCGATACGGGCGAGGTGATCAGCGCTGGCCAATTCCATGGCTCACCGATTGCGATGGTGATGGACTACCTTGCGATCGCTCTGTGCAGCATCGCGAACATTAGCGAGCGCCGTCTTGAACAACTGGTCAACCCGGACTTGTCCGGATTACCAGCGTTCCTCGCACCCGAGGCCGGACTGCATTCGGGGTTCATGATCGCACAAGTCTCCGCTGCGTCGCTTGCGAGTGAGAACAAGTCCCTGGCTCATCCCGCATCCGTCGACAGCGTGCCGACCAGCGCAAATCAAGAGGATCATGTTTCCATGGGCGTGACGGCCGCACGCAAGGCGCGCCAAATCCTCTGCAACGTCGAAGCGGTCGTTGCCATCGAGTTCTTAGCCGCCGCCCAAGGCCGCGATTTCAACAAAGAGCTCACCGCTGGCAAGGGTCCGCAAGCCGCGCGCGATTGCTTGCGCAAACAAGTCAAGGCGCTAGTGGGGGACCGCTACATGCGCCCCGACATCGAAAAGTCGTTGGAGATCATCCAGTCCGGCGAACTCGTCGCAGCGGTAGAAAAAAGCGCAGGCAAGCTGTTGGCGTAAGAGCCGGAAGACGGCGGTACAGAGCCTCCATACCGTTCCTTCTGGTGCCAGACCTCCTCCTCCGCAAAACCCCGGTCACCTTCATCACCCAAGCTTCGAATTCCGAGGCTGAGAAGGGCTGGAATTTCCCCCTGCCTGCCTGCTGTTCGAGATCACCAGCGCTCCGGGCAAGACCAAGGATCGGAAGCGCTCCCACTGATACTGCGCGCCCGGGGAGCGGGCGATGGCCTCGTAGGGGGCGAGAAGCAGGGCCTCCGGTGTCGCTACATCAGCCGCTAGCGGGAATTCCGAATCAATAGCAGGGGTCTATGGAGAGGTGTTTTGTAACGAAAACAGTAATAGGACGAGAGGCAAGGCGAGTAAGCAGTTCTTGATCGATCTCTTCATGGCGTTCATTTGGGGCGCGCGGGTATCATCCGGTCGGATCCGATTCCAAAGAAGCTAGAAGGACGCGATGACTAAGTACGAGAGTATCCCCACTGGCCCGCAAAAGGCCCCGCACGGTTCGCAGATGACATGCAAGTCTTGGGCGGCGGAAGCGGCCATGCGCATGTTGATGAACAACCTTGACCCTGAAGTCGCGGAGGAGCCCGAGAAGTTGATCGTCTACGGCGGCAGCGGCAAGGCGGCGCGCGATTGGCCGAGTTTTCAGGCGATCATTGGCACCTTGCAGCGTCTCGAGGTGGATGAGACCTTGCTTGTTCAGTCTGGGCGTCCCGTCGGTGTCTTCAAGACAACCAAGGCTTCACCGCGCGTGCTGATCGCCAACTCCAACCTGGTCGGCAAGTGGGCCAATTGGGAACACTTCCGTCATCTCGAAGCGGAAGGCAAGATGATGTTCGGCCAGATGACCGCTGGATCTTGGATCTACATTGGCAGCCAAGGCATTCTGCAGGGCACCTACGAGACCTTCTCTGCATCGGCCAAGAAGTTGTTCGGTGGTACGCTCGAAGGTCGTTTAGTGGTGACCGCTGGACTCGGCGGGATGGGAGGCGCTCAACCTTTAGCTGCGACCATGAACGGCGGTACATGTTTGGCAGCCGACGTGGATCCCAGTCGTATCCAAAAGCGATTAGAGACGGGCTATTGCGACGTGATGCTCGATGACATCGACGCAGCCATTGATCAGGCGATCGCATGGAAGGAGCAGAAAGTCGCCAAATCGATCGGCGTGGAGGCCAATGCAGTCGATCTCTTGCAGCGCATGATCGAGCGCAACATAACGCCAGACATCTTGACGGATCAAACGAGCGCGCATGATCCGCTCGACGGTTACGTACCCAATGGGATGAGCTTCGACGCGGCTTTGGCTCTGCGAAGCTCCGATCCTGAGGCGTATCAGAAGGAATCTTTTCGCACGATGGTCGACCACACGAAGGCGATGATCGAGCTGCAGGCGCGCGGTGCGGATACCTTCGACTACGGTAATAATTTGCGCGGTCACGCCAAGCAAGCCGGCCTTGAAAACGCTTTCGATTTCCAAGGCTTCGTGCCCAAGTACGTGCGCCCCTTGTTCTGCGAAGGCAAGGGTCCTTTTCGCTGGGCTGCGCTATCGGGTAAGCCCGAAGACATTGCCGTCACTGACCGCATCATCCTCGAACTGTTCCCTGAAGACGAAGCCCTCTGTCGCTGGATTCGGATGGCAGCGGAACGGATCCAGTTCCAGGGCCTGCCAGCCCGTATCTGCTGGCTGGGCTATGGCGAGCGCGCACGCGCAGGCCGCGCCTTCAACGAGGCGGTCAAGAGTGGTGAGATTAGCGCGCCGCTGGCTATCGGTCGAGATCACCTGGACTGCGGATCGGTGGCTTCGCCGAACCGCGAGACGGAGGGGATGCTCGACGGGACGGACGCAGTCGGCGATTGGCCGCTACTGAACTGTATGCTGAATGTTGCCTCGGGCGCGAGCTGGGTTTCTTTCCACCACGGCGGGGGAGTCGGCATGGGCTACTCCTTACATTCCGGACAGGTGACCGTCGCCGACGGAACTGACGAAGCAGGGGACGCCCTAGAGCGCGTACTCACCAATGACCCCGGAACTGGTGTAATGCGTCATGCTGATGCTGGATATGATATTGCAGTTTCCTGCGCTGAGGACCGTGGGATCGACTTGCCGATGCTTTAGCTAATTGGGGAGAGTCCAAAGGCTGACCTACCTCAAAAAGAAATAAGGAATAATGGCGCTGGCTATCGCTGCTTTGCGTTTCTACCTATGAGCGAAACGCTCGGGCTCATTGAGCCCGGTCAAGCGTAGAGCCAGGGAAGAGGCGCCGGCCTAGTCGGGCAGATATTACTGCCCCGGCTGGGCTGAGCATGTTCGCGAGGGGGGAACTTCAGGACATGCAATCGTCTCGACCGTTGCGGAAACCGGTATCTTCGGATCACCGGGGACCGCAGCGGCTCTTTCCGCTGACTCAGTTGGCCCAACCCAAGCTGCGATCCAAGGCTTTCTTCCATCCGCGTAGCTTCTCGGCACGCTGGCTAGCTGCCATCTTCGGCGTGAATTCCAAGTCCCGGCGCCAGTTCTTGCGCAGGGACTCCGGACTGTCAAAGAGGCCGACTGCTAATCCGGCGGCATAGGCGGCGCCGAGAGCAGTCGTTTCGGTGACGGTCGGGCGCACCAGAGGCGCTTGATTTAGATCGGCCTGCATTTGCAAGAGTAAGTCATTACTCGCCATTCCGCCGTCGACGCGTAATTCCGCCAACTCAAGCCCTGAGTCCTTGGACATCGCTTCGAGTAAATCGTGGGCTTGGAAGGCTGTCGCCTCGAGCGCCGCGCGCGCGATGTGTGCCCGATTCACAAAGCCTGTCAGGCCAACAATCACGCCGCGCGCATCTGGCCGCCAGTGAGGCGCGAACAGGCCGGAAAAGGCTGGGACGATGTAGACGCCGGCGCTGTCGTCAACGCTCCTCGCCAAGCTCTCGATCTCGCTGGCGTTCGAGATCATGCCCAAGTTGTCGCGCAACCACTGAATCAAAGCGCCGCCGACTGCCACCGAGCCCTCGAGGGCGTAGTGAGCCTTCGACTCGCCAAAGCGGTAGGCCACTGTAGTCAAGAGCCCCGCCTGCGAAGCGACTGCCTCTTCGCCGGTGTTGAGCAGCAAGAAGCAGCCCGTTCCGTAGGTGTTCTTCGCTTCCCCGGGGGAGAAGCAGCATTGGCCGATGAGGGCGGCTTGTTGATCGCCAGCGGCGCCACAGACGGGAATGCTTGCGCCGAGGGGGCCCCGGGGGTCTGTGTATCCCCAGGCTTCGCTATCGCTCGATGGCACGATGCGCGCCAACATGCGCCGCGGTATTTTGAAGGCGGCTAGCAGCTCTACATCCCATTCGAGGGTATTGATGTTCATCAACATCGTGCGCGAGGCGTTGGTCACATCGCTTACAAAAGCGCCGCCGTGTTTGCCGCCGGTCAAATTCCAAATCAGCCAAGTGTCGATCGTGCCGCAAATGGCATCGCCACTTTCAGCGGCTTCGCGCAGGCCTGGAATGTTGTCGAGGGCCCAACGCAGCTTGGGTGCGGAAAAGTAAGTGGCCAGTGGTAATCCAGTTTTTGCCCGGAAGCGGTCGTTACCGCCCTCCTTGGCGAGCTCGTCGCAAATCCCTTGGGTGCGCACGTCCTGCCAAACGATCGCGTTGCAATAGGGCTCGCCGCTGAGGCGATTCCAAATCACCAGGGTTTCGCGCTGGTTTGTGACTCCGACGGCAGCAATCGTGACCTCGCCATCCGTGCCAAGCCGCGCCTCCCGAATGACCTGAACCGTCGCGCGCCAAATCTCGAGCGGATCGTGTTCAACCCAGCCGGGTTGCGGGAAGATCTGCTTGTGCTCGAGTTGGCTCGAGCCAAGCGCTTCGCCATCTGCATCGAAGAGGATGCAGCGAGTGCTCGTCGTTCCTTGGTCAATGGCTGCAATGCATGTTCGACTCATACATTGCAGCGTAGCTATCAAGGAGCCGGACTAGAATAGGGATCTTTTGGATTGAGGCCTGCAAGCTAGAGACCTATTTCTAGCTGCGGCCCGTCCGTCACCTAGTGGCCCTACTTCTCGACTAGCCAGCAGGAGGCCCGATGATCTTTGCCAACCACTTCAAGCTGAGGCCTGTCTGTGTGACAGCGATCCTCCGCCACAGGGCAACGACCAGCGAAGGCGCAACCTGTGGGGAGCACGAAGGGACTCGGTACATCGCCCTTGAGCACGGTCAGCGGCCTACGATCATCAGGGTCGTTGATCGGGTTGGCCCCAAGTAGCGCGCGGGTGTAGGGATGCTTGGCGTTCTCGTGCAAATTGTCGCAGCTGAGCTCTTCAACAATGTTGCCGAGGTACATCACTAAGACGCGGTCGCAAAAGTGCTCGATGACCTTGAGATCGTGGGAAACGAAGAGCATGGTCAGGCCGAGCTCTTCCTTCAGGTCCATCAACAGGTTGAGCACCTGCGCTTGAATCGAAACGTCGAGAGCTGAAACCGGCTCATCCGCCACCAGGAATTCCGGATTGCAAGCGAGGGCGCGCGCGATGCCGATGCGTTGGCGTTGGCCGCCGGAAAACTCGTGCGGGAACTTGTCCGCAGCTTCCGGACGCAAACCGACTTTGAGGATCAACTCTTCGATGTAGGCATCGACGCCCATCGGCGTCGGTACGTCATGGAAGATCGCGACTTCGCGCAAAGTCTTGCGCACGGTCAAACGCGGATTCAGCGACGAGTAGGGGTCTTGGAAGATGATCTGCATGCGCTTGCGATAAGGCATCATCTCACCGTGATTCTTGCCCACCAGCTCATCGCCTTCGTAGCGAACGGAGCCAGCAGTGGGAGATAGCAAGCGAATCATACTCTTGCCAAGAGTCGACTTGCCGCAGCCAGATTCACCGACCACGCCGAGCACTTCACCCTTGTGAATTGAGAAGGAGACACCGTTGACCGCGTGGACCTTTGAAACCACGCGGTTGAGCACGCCGCCGCGCACGGGGAAGTGCATCTCCAAATCGTTGACATCGATCAGCGCTTGGTTGTTAGCGTTAGAACTCATGCTTTGGCCCCCAGGGGGAAATGGCAACGAAGCTTGTTGCCGTTGTCAAGCTCGACGAGCTGCGGTTCATCGTCCACGCAGCGCTGTTCGCGAAACTCGCAGCGATCTTGAAAGCGGCAACCCTTGGGTAAATCGAACAGGCTAGGAACAATGCCCTCGATCGTGGCCAGTCGTTTGCCTTTGGTGCGGTCGCCGGACTTGGGAATCGAATCGAGCAGTGCTTTGGTGTAGGGGTGCTGCGGGTTGTGGAAGATGTCGCGCACGCTGGCGCTCTCTATCACGCGCCCCGCATACATCACCATCACCCGGTCGCAAACTTGCGCGACAACGCCCAGATCGTGGGTGATCAGCATGATGGCGGTGTTGAGCTTCTTCTTCAAACCATCCATCAAGTCCAGGATCTGCGCTTGAATCGTCACGTCGAGGGCCGTCGTCGGCTCGTCAGCGATCAGGATTTCTGGCTCGCAACAGAGCGCCATAGCGATCATCACCCGTTGACGCATGCCGCCGGATAATTGGTGGGGGTACTCATGGACGCGCCTTTCGGGCTCGGGCATCTCGACCAGTCGCAGGATCTCGATGGCGCGCGCGCTCCGCCCAGCTCTGTCCAAGGTCGTGTGATAGCCCAAGGCTTCGTCCAGTTGCCAACCGATGGTGAATACCGGATTGAGCGAAGTCATCGGCTCTTGAAAGATCATCGCGATACGATTGCCGCGTACTTCACGCATGGTGGCTTCGTCAGCAAATGACAGGTTGATGTTGTCGAAGAGCACTTCGCTGTCGGGCTTCTGAAAACTCAGATGCTCGGGCAGGAGGCGCATGATCGATTTGCTGGTGACCGTCTTGCCACAACCGGATTCGCCCACGATACCGAGGGTTTCGCCGGGATGAAGATCGAAGGATACATCGTCGATCGCGGTCACAACGCCGTGATCAGTCTTGAAGCAGGTCGATAGATGACGCACCTGCAATATGGGTTTTGTTGCGGTAGTGCTCATGAAACGTGCTTGGGGTCAAAGGCGTCTTGCAAGGCGTCTGAGAGAATATTGAAGGCCAAGACGAGGATTAGCATGAAGAACGTCGCTGCGCCGATTTGCCAGAAGAAGCCATTCAGCACTTCGGCTTTGGCGTGGTTGATCATCACTCCCCAAGAGGGTTCGTTCTTCACACCGAGACCGAGGAAGCTCAGGATCACTTCGGCTTTGATAGCGCCGATGAACAGGAGCGAGAAGTTGATGAACATCAGGTGCACGGTGTTCGGAATGATGTGCTTGATCAGGATGCGAAGGCGACTGAAGCCAATGGCGGATGCCGCTTGCACGTACTCCAGTTCCTTCAACTTCATCACCTCACCACGGATGATCCTGCAAGGGGAGATCCAGAAGGACATGCAGAAGGCTGCATAGATAGGAACGAGTGTCCCGTCGAAAGGTCCGCCACGGAACATCGATGCGAGCACCATCAAGAGCACGATCCAGGGGATCGAAGAGAAGGTCGAGTAGAGCCAAACCACTGCGTGATCGACCCAGCCTCCAAAGTAGCCAGCGGCGGCGCCCAGGAAGGTGCCGAGCAGCACAGAGAACAGCGCGGCCACGATTCCGATCTGAATGGCGACCTTTGCCGAGTACAGAGCCCGTAGCATGATCGAACGTCCTTGGCGATCGGTTCCCAAGGAGGTTCGGAAGCTCTGCAATAGACCTTCGAAACCTGCCGGCGGGGGGTAAAGCGCTGCGACGTCGGCTTCCAGGGTTGCGAGCAGTTTCACGACCTCCGGATCATCGTCCAACTCCTCGTACTCGGCCACGGCGTCGAAGGAGATCCAGGCCTGGTCGACCAGTTTCTGGACCTCTTCCGGTGAGCCAGGCACCGGGCGCAGGTGGCCGAAACTCAACTCCGTGAGCGCTTCCTCCGGGCGCGAGCTGCGCGCCGCGCGCTCGACGGACTCGATGTAGAACTCGGCATCAGACAGACGCTTCTCACCGTCCTGGTGTCCCCAGGCGCCAGCGATTTCGTCTGGTCCGCTGCGCTCGAATACGTCATCTTCGTCAATTAGTCCAAAGGCAACCGCCAGTCCCAAGACCAGGTACAACCCGATCACTGAAAGTGAAAGCATCGCCATACGATCGCGGCGCAGCTTGCGCATCCCACGTCCGTTCCAGAACTTTGCGACTGCGTTTTGTTCAGCGCTCATGACAATCGCACCCGCGGATCAACCAGCGCGTAGAGAACGTCCGTCAGGATGTTCGAGAGGATGAAGAGCCCGCCGAACATGGCGACGAAGGTTTGAACCACAGGGAAATCTTGTTCTTGAATAGCCTTGAAGAGCACGCGGCCCATACCCGGAATGTTGAAGTAAACCTCCAAGAGCAAGGAGCCCATGATCAAGAAGGGTAGAGTCGTCATGATGCGCGTGATAATCGGGATCATCGCGTTCTTGAGCATGTGCACGAACATCACTTTGCGCTTGGTGGCGCCTTTGGCCTTGGCGGTCGTGATGTAGTCGCGACTGGATTCCTCGACCATTACCGCGCGGTAGAAGCGCGTGTCGTAGCCCATGGAAACCAAAGTCGAAATCAACACTGGCAAGAGGCAATAGTAGGGCCAGTTGGCCAATCCCTTCTCAAAACCGCCGATCGCGAAGACCTCCACACCCGTCGAGCGCGTGAGCAGATAGGCGCCCCAGTACTGCGCGAAGATGATGTAGACGAGGAAACTCACGCTCATTCCGATGACAGCCATGATCATCAGGATCCTGTCCACCGGTCGTCCGCGGAAGAAGGCCGAGATGATTGCGATCGAAATCGAAATGGTGCTCGTCAGCATCAGCGCAGGCAGTGTGATCGAGAGGCTCGGTAGGATTGATCCCCTGAGCATATCTTTCACTGTGAGGCCCTTATTGGCCCAACTCTCGACGGAAAAGTCGAGCCTGCAGATGTCCCACAAGAGACTGAAGTACTGCTGGATGAATGGCCGGTCAAGACCGAGTTGTGCCTTGAGATCGATGACGTCCTGGGGAGTTTGATTCTTCCCGAGGAAAGCACTCACTGGATCGTTGACTCGCAAGGCGAGCATCAAGAGCAGAATGATCCCGAGGTAGACCGGGATGTTATAGAGCAGCTTTCGCGCTATGTAGGACCACATGGATTCTTAGAGCAGGTGGGGGATTCTTAAGAGCAGGAGGAGCTGGACTAGTTGGGCCTTATGTCTTCGTCGATATCGAGGTACTTCGGCCAGTTCCAGAAGTCCTCTGTCGGCTTGAAGTTGCGCAGCCAACGCGTGCCCAAGTAATTCCGGGTGCGTGCCATGCTGCCGATGAAGGGAGCATCTTCGAGAACCATGTCGCGCATGGTTTCGTAGATCTTGGTGCGTTCCGGAGACGGCGGCATGGTTCTGATCTTCTCGTAGAGAAGGTCATACTCTGCATTCGTGTAGTTGTAGTGATTGGCGCCAGGCGAGCCGTTGGGCCCGTAGAACAGGGCCAAGTTGTTTTCACCATCGGGGTAGTCAGAGCCCCAGGCGAAGGAGAAGAGCGGAGCCTTCTTCTTATTAATGGCTTCGATCAATTGCGGGAACTCGAGCAGGATCGGGTTGACCCGAACTCCAATCTTGTTCAGCTGGCGCTTGGTCATCTCTGCCTGCTCAGCGCTGTTGGCGGCGAGGGACGTGTAGTAGTCGATCACCGGCAAGCCTTCGCCGTCTGGGTAGCCTGCTTCGGCCAGCAATTTTCGGGCCCTCGGAATGTCGGGCCCCTTGTAGGCAGCGTCGCAAAGCCCGCCTTCCGGATGCCCTCCCAGCGCCGGCGGAATCATGCCGTCATAGACGATGTTCTGATTGTTGTAGAAGGTCGCGTTGAACTCGTCAAAGTCGCAGGCCAGGCTGATCGCTTGGCGCAACTTGCGGTTCTTCTCGCTGTCGCCACCGACCAAGGGATCTGTCATGTTGAACCCGCGGAAGATGAAATCGAGCAGCGGCACCGGGTGATAGGTGATGCCCTCGTCGCGGAATTCCTTCGTTAGTGTGCGTGTTCGTTTGCGGATCGCCTTGAGGTAGTTCTCCGCAGGAATCTGCGCGTAATCGAGTCTTCCGATACGGAACTCAAGCCACATGGGCTGATCTTGGACATAACAACTGATGTGCACCTTGTCGCAAATCGGAAGCAAGCGGCCCGCGTCTTCGTGCAGCCCGCGCACCTCGTCTTCGGGCATCCACTCTGAGGGGTAGTACTCTTCGCGATAGTTCTTGTTGCGATAGAAGTCCAAGCTCTTGGAGGTTTGCCAGTCGTCTTCATGCATCGTATAGGGCCCGGTGCCTACAGGATGGCGGGAGATCTTTGACCCGTACTCCTCGACGGCTTCGCGCGCCACGACCGAAGTTTGAAACATGGCGAGCACGTATAAGAAACGCGTGACCGGTTCAGCCAAGGTCACTTGCAGGGTGTAGCGATCGAGGGCGAGCAGTCCTTCGCAAGGAGCGTCGTAATCGAAGCCGTTCTCGTTCTGCTGATCGCGCCAAGCGTCAAAGCCCGCGATGGTGTCCGTTACGAGCCACCAGTTCTTGGTGCCGATATCCTTGTCCGCGATACGTTTCCAGGAGTAGACGACATCCTCTGCCGTCATCTCGCGACCCTTGCCGCCGGTGAAGCACGGATCGTCATGGAACATGACGCCCTTCTTCAATTTGAAGGTGTAGACCAGTCCATCCTCCGAAACTTCGGGCATGGCCTCGCACAAGAGGGGCTCCAGCTCCAGGGGCCGCTTCAAGTACTTGTACTGAAGTAGGGTCTCATAGACCATCGAGCAGGCTTGGTTGTCGTAGGTCGTCGACCCGCGAATAGGGTCCATCGACCCGGGGCCCGCGGACCGAATTGGATAATTGAAGACCTTGAGGCCGGCGTCATCCGCCTTGGCTTGGCCGCCGCAACTCGACAGGAGGGATAGAAAGAGAGCTCCGAACAGGACAAGTGCCCGCATCTTTGGCTGGGTAGGGGTCGACATGGGGGGGGATCCTCGCCGGAATCTGTCTTCCTGGCAAGGGACCTGATAGCACGCTTGGTATTCTCTGAGTCCGACTCGACCTCCACATCCGGAGGAGAAAACCCGCAAAAGCCCGTCACGAATCTATTACAGATCGCGAACTGGAGGAATGCTCACCTTGGAATCCCGATCAACAGGCCAGGCGGCCTCAAAAACAGGCTCTCAACAGCCAAACGATGGCGAGAGGGTCGCAGACGCCTTTCCCGAAGAAATGCGGTTGGCCCTGCGCGAGAGGGATCCTGTAGCTCTAGCGAATTTCTACGATTCGTATTTCGACCGGCTGTACGGCTACGTGCGGCGCATGGTCGGGGCGGAGCATCAGGCAGAGGATCTCACCCAGGAGATTTTCATGCACATCATCGAACATCTCGACAGCTATGACCCGACGCGCGCCCTGCGTCCGTGGGTTTTCACCATCGCTACGAATAAGGTGCGCGACTTCTGGCGCGGCCGCCAGCATCGTGCGAGCCAGCGCGAGGTGAGCCTTGAGATCGACGAGACCAAGAGCTGGGCGCGGGACAAGGCGCCGCAGCCCGTGGAGAGCATGACGGAGGGCGAGCGCACGGAAGCGATCGCCGTTGCCATCGACGCCTTGCCGGAAGGCATGCGCGTGACCTTATCATTGCGTTACTACCAAGGACTGTCCTTCGCTGAGATCGGCACGATCGTCGATCGCAACGAGGCCGCTGTTCGTAAGCGGTATTCGCGCGCGCTCGAAGAATTACGCGATCTACTCGCCGGTCTTGAGCCCGGCGGCAAGAGTATTGAGGAGGGCTCCGAGTGACATCCCACCATTCAGATGTGCCGGCTGACCTGCGCAAAGCCCTCGACAGCTTTTCTTCCACGGGAGCCCGCCCCGAATTCAAAGCGAGCCTGCGCGACCAGTTCATGAGTGGCGGCGCAGCTGCCACCGTATTCACGAGTCAAGATGAGCTCGACATGGAAGCCCGGCTCGAGCAGTCGGTAGTTCCAAAGGCACACTCGGCTTTCCGTGAGAGCTTGCGCAATGAATTTCTGAGCGCGGGCGGTGTCAACGTCGAACCTGTTGCTGCAAGACGCTCGCGACGCTTTGGCAGCGCGCCTATTTACTCCGCGCTCATCGCGGCTGCAGCCTTAGTCTTGTTCTTTGTATCGCCTTGGAACTCGACTGCGCCGGAATGGACATCGGTTGGCTCCACAGGCTCAAGCGATTACGTAATTGACGGCCAGCAAGTCCAATACACCGATTCCGCCTCCTTCACGGATTCCTTTGATAGGGGCGATTGCTCGTTCAAGATCGGCAAAGAGAGCCTCAGCGTGGTTCAGGTTGGCGTGGGCGTCATGCTCGAATTCCCGCCCGGAACCGAGTTCAAGCTTCCGCCGAATGTAGAGGCAGCCAGCGGCCCGCTTGAGATCCGCTTGCTAACTGGAGGTCTTCGGGTTTCGACGACTCCCGACTTCACGCGTCCAGTCTTAGTTCATACGCCGGACACGACGATCACCTTGGCTGGCCATTCACTTGGCGTCGACATCCTTGCCGAGGGAACTTGCCTTTGCATCGAGAGTGGCGATGCGCAGATGATTCCGACCGGTGGTGATCGGACTCCCGTCTCAGTGAGTAAGAACACCTCGACTTTCATCAAGCATGATGGGAGCGCCGTTCTCTACAAGAGCGTTCATCACAAGGCAGAGATGACGAACTTCGACAAGCGCACGAAGAAGTTTCTCTACTAGCTGCCAATTACTGTGGTTTGACTAGCCACATGTATTCGCCTTGCAGACGTTCGTCGTCGCGGAGGGTGCGGCTCAAGGCATCGTCTGAATTCATGCCGACGACGCGCACCTCGAGATCGGGGCGGCGGCGCAGGACGCGCGAGACCGTGCCGAGGCCGTAATTGGAGTGAAACTTGCCGCATAGGTGAACGACCAGGGGAGCCTCACCCGTCGCGCTTTCATCATCCCAGACCCGCGCGATGCTCTCCGCCATCTTGGCGTCCTTGATGCACTGTGCGCTGAACCAGCGTTGCAGGCCAGTGTCGTTTGGATTGATGTGGGTACGTCCCATGGCGCGACCAAAATTCTGCAAGTAGGCGGGCTCGTCCGTCCACACATCCCAGGGCACTAACGGATGGCCGCCAACCCAATACAATCCGCCATAGGCCACCTGCCGAGCGATCGGCCGCGGAATGTTTGCGGCCACGACCGCTAGGCCCTTGGACTTGGCGAATTCGACGATGGGCCGGTAGTGTTCGCGATAATTGCCCCAGGGCCGCGAGTTGGCGAGGAACTGTTCTTCCGTGATCTCATCACGAAGGTAGGCGTCGAGGACGCCCTGCACATCAGCCTCGAACTGCTCCAGGCTGATCACTAGGTTTGGCCGCTTGGCAGCCAGCATCTTGACGGTCCAAAACTGCAGCTGGTGGCCCGCATCGTTGTCGTGTTCCTCTCCGAGAAAAATCACGTCAGAGGTCGCCAGATCGTCGATCATCTCCTCCAGTTCGATCTCAGAGCCCCCAGCTGTCTCATACACCCGGTAGTCACCTCCGCGCACGCCAAAGCTGCTGCAAGAGGAAGATAGGGACAGTAAAGAGGCAAGGAGTATCGAGTCAAACCTAGGCACTTTCATGGCGCGGAGTATACTCCTCGGCCTATGGATCAAATTCTCCGTTGGACTCTTTTCGTTGGCGCAACCGAGCTGGTTTTGGCCTTTGGCTTCGTGATGATTCTTCGTTCGAAGCACCGGCGCACCACAGGCAAGCCTCAGATCACCGAGCGTGGCCCTCGGGGACCGCTACGTGCCCTGCTCGTGCCGCTCGCCCTCCTCTTGGTATTCCTGATCGTTGCCCAGGCTCCGGCACTATCGCTCTCCTGCGCTTCGCTTCTGGCTTGCATTGGCTGCGTGTTGTTTCAGCCGCACCCCCTCGATCAAGTCTGTGGCGAACTCGGCGTTCAGGTCGGCTGGCGCTCGCGGCGCTTCTCTGACTTGGAGGAGTGGCGTTTGACGGGCGATCATTTGCGTGTCCGCATCGGCGATGTTTGGACGGCTGTGTCGGTTCCCGTCGCCAATCATCCAGAAGTACGGGCAACCCTCGAAAAGAGTTGCCCTGACCGCGAGAGCCGTTTCAGTCACTAGCAGCCCGTGGTAAAAGTCATTTCACGTCAGCTGACCATCTGACGCAAAAGCACTTTCACCACGGACTGCTAGGGCTGATAGCTCTACCAGAGAGCACGTCTTCTTCACTGATTCGTAGGGACCCGTTTTCGTCACCGATTGTCCAAAGGGCACGCAGTGCACGAGGGTGATCGGTTGCGTAGGGCACACGCAGGGTGGCGTTGCCCGTGGCGTCCAATTGAGTGCTTTTCCTGAACTTGACCAACTCAAGGCGCGCACCCTTGCCGTCCATGAACTCCAGGTCAATTTCAATCGTCGCTTGTGCGTCGGGCCTACCCGTTAGCTGCACTTGCGCACCAGGAACGCGCTCCCAAATCCAGCCGTAGGGGACTGGGCCACGCCAACTCGCGAGTGGTGAGCGGCGCATGATGGTAGGGGACACGTGCACGAGTCGCAGGAAGTCGATTGATTCGCTAGGCGCAGTTCCTTGGCGTGCGCGCGCTTGACCGGTATTTAGCAATCGTCCGCCAATGGAATCGAACCAAGCAGGAAGCAGGCTGCCCTTTCCCGCATCGTCTTGCAGGAAGTAGCGCCCGCGCCAGCTAGCATCTCCCGCGTGAATCCAACCGGGTAGGGCGCTTGACAAGAAGCATGAGTGCATCACGAAGCGCGCATCGCGCGCGGACATCAGCGCCTCGGCTTCTTGATCTGTTTCGCTCAAGAAGAAGCGCGCTGGTGCCAAGAAACCCTCTTCGCCGACGTAGCTTCCAAAGTTCGTAGCGACGCTCGGTCGCCCGGCCGCCCACTCGATCTCGTGACCACGATTCCAGTTGGCGAGCAGGGCGCCTTCGTTTTGGGAATTCGAGTTGTTCGCGACCCAAGTGCACAGTTCGCGTGCTGCGCGCTTCTTGCGCCAATCTGGCCGATGGCTCTCGTTTGCGAGGCTTATTTGCTTAATCGTCTGAAACTGACCTGCGCTTGTGATTGCGAGGAGCAAGAGTACCGAGGCTACTCTCGGCAGGCGTTTGGCATAGGTGCGCATGAACATCACCAGGCCCCAAGCGACGAGCACTGCCGCAGGCAGAGCCAAGGCTTCTGCGAACCGAACTTGGCTCGCTGCCTGCGCTGCCATGGGCAAGCTAGCGACGATCCAAGGCAAGAGCGCGATCTTCTCTTTTCGGATGCAAGCGATTAGGGCAGCGATCCAAGCCAGCGGCAAAAGAATGATTTGCCAACCAAGAAGCAAAAACACTTCACCGCTCCGCGCCGAACTTCCGAGTAGCGCTCGCGACTCCGCCACGAAACCCATGAACGTGTCTTGGCGACTGACCCACTCGAATCCTTCGCGAATGCCGGCTGCGGGACCGGCGTTGAGTAGCAGAGATATGAGTGCGACGCAGCAGAGTGCGATACCCACTAACCAGGGATAGAAGCGTCTCCAAGCCGAGGCCTCGCGGGTAGCAATCAAGGGCACGAAAACGAAGCACCCAACTCCCAAGTAGGCGAGGTGAAACCAAGAGAGATTGACCACCATCCAGGGAAACTCATCTTTCCAGGGGCTTTGCAGAACCGCGGGGAGCAGCGTGATGAGTGCAGCCGCATGCAAGCTAAGCCCAAAGGCAGCGAGACCCTTGCGCGGCGTCTTCGCGTTGCCCAATAAGAGGCAAGCGAATACCCCATCGATGATCAACATCATGATCAATGAAGCGACCCACGACCCAATCGCCAAACCGCATATCACACCGAGCAAAGCGCCGATTCCCCAATGAACACTCGCACGTTCCAAGCGTCCTGGCTTCAGGCTTGCGGACAAGCCCCAAAGAATAATTGCATTGCACAGGCTTATGAATGCGTGATGGTCGCCGTTCCCTTCGCAGCTGTAGGCGATCGATCCGAGGCTTAGGGCGTGAAGTAGGCCTGCGCTAGTTCCTGCCAAATTACCCAGGAGGGAGCGCGCTGCGAGGAAGGCGAAAAGCGAAGTCAGCACGCCAAAGATAAGAGGCAGGCGCGCAGTGTTGCGTTCGATGTAGTCGTGGCGTGCCGTGCGCTCGCTAGGCGCCGAAGGGCCGATCAGAGTGGCAACGACGATCTCGTAGTAGGGTGGCCATGGAATTCGCGCTCCAGCGGGGGAGTTGAGGAACTCATCGTCTCCCGCGACGGGTAGACCCTCGTCAAGGAGACGTTCGACACGCCGGGCGTGATAGAGGCTGTCCGGGTCCGAGACCGTCCAGGAGTCGCCCTGGGCCTCGGGAGTGCGATCGTGCAGCGAGATCCGCGCCCCGAAGGACACGAACAGCACGATTAGGGCGGCTAAGAGGGATTGGAGCTTGCCTTTCATATGCGGGATCCTACCTGGAGTGGCCCCCTGCGTCCCCTCCGGAGATTCCGTTGGGCTACTCTCTGCTTCGAATTGAATTACTTCTGCCCAGGGAGATTGGGTTGGGGGCGGGAGCCATTGAAGCTTTCGAGATCCCTCGAGAACGCTTTGGGATGCACAGGGAGATCTGATTTTGGAGGGTCGTGTCTATTGCTGAAGGTCGCAAGCTGTGGAACTGTAATACCTTAGGGTGCGCTTTGCGGTACCAGCTAGGAAGTTGCAAAGAGCTTCCTGGCTGCCTCTCGCTGCGCTTCCTAAGAATGCCGCGAGTTGGGCCGATAGGCGGGGGACTATCGGCCAGGATATGCGCTTTCTTAGGATTGCGGAAATTGGACGATCGTCTTGACCTACTCACCAACCTGTGAGAGGATCCGTGCAGGCTCTGGGCTCCGCGCCCCGTCCCCTTCACCGAAGAACGAAATCCGATACCGCACGGCGAACCGCGCCAGCCGGGTTTCAGGACTCACGGAGGAGGCGCGTGAGCATTTTGAAGGAGACCGCAACAGAGTTTGGAGTACCTATCGGTGCATTTAGCCCGGTGGACTCCTTGCCAGACAATCTCATTTTGGAGGAGACAACTGGGTCATGAACAACTTTAAGTTCATCGCTCGCTATATGGCTGCTGCAGCCATTTTCACTGGGGTGAGCTCCCAGGTTTACGCACAGGACTGCACGGTCAATGTGACTTGTCCTGTCAATGGAACGATTCTCACGGATGAGCAAACTGGGGAGCGTGAAGAAGATTTCCTTACGCACGGCGCACTCGAGTCCATCTCCGTGCCTAAATTCGACAAAGTTTTTATTGCCCAGGAAGCTGGGGTCGCTGTGTCCAAGGTCAAGTTACTTGGCGTGGAGTACGATCTAGAGGTAACGATCTCTGTAATGGAATGGGTTATCGAGAACACGGACACCGCCTGTACATGGAGCTGGACATGGCAGCCCTCTATGATACTGGAGGAGCACTTCAACCCTGACACTCCCGCGGTGATAGCACTGCCTCCGGAGCAAGTGCAACTGCCGATCGATCTTCCCGAGATGCAGGGTGTTGTGTACACCTGGGACCTCGCGACGAATGGAGTGGGAACCGATGCCAACGGAAATATTTCCGGCATGGAGTGCGGAACCGCGACTGAGAATCTCGACGATTGGACGGGAGCAGGGTTCATTGATTGGTCCCTGAGAACGCTTAACATCCCGGACCCGCTTGGATGCGGCAACGCTGATGTTGATCGCAATGTCAAGGGTAGCGCGATCATCACAGTAAGGTACAAGTACTGCATTGAGGGTGAGGAGATCGAGGGCTGTGAGTGCCCCAACCCGTCCCCGAACTACCGCAAACCTGGTAGCCTCTTGCTGTTCCCCGAGTACGACACCCGCGTGGGCAAGTACACCCTGATCTCCGTTACGAACGTTGATTGCATCAACACCGCAGGTGAGAACGTTGACATCGAGTTCGTCTTCATTGACGGCGACGATTGCTCTGAGAACAACAGGACGCTGACCTTGACTCCCTGCGATACGGTCACTCTACTTGCTCACAAGTTGAACCCGAATCCGGAGACTGGCTACCTTTACGTCTTCGCGAAGGAGTACGTCGGTGGTGGTGCGACTAACGGCGACGCCATCTCATGGAACCACTTGATCGGCAACGAGATGATCATCGATGGCTTCGAGTTCTACGACTATTCGATGAACCCGGTTTCGTTCACGTCCCCTGTCCCTGAGGGCGAACGGACGGACGAATTCAATGGCTTTGGCGATGGCGACGGCTACCGCGACCTTGACGGCACCGAGTACGCGCCTGCTCCCAACATCATCACCATCCCCCGATTCTTCGGTCAGGACGGCATGCAAGGTGACGCTGGCAGTGCTTACTTCAACAGCCAGTTGATTCTCATCGCCCTTACCGGTGGAGCCCAGTTCGATACGACGGCTTGCATCTTGTACTACAACGACAACGAGCAAGTCTTCAGTACGGAGTACGAGTTCCATTGCTGGGAGAAGCCCTACCTGTTGGACATCGACCAAGGCTTCGGCAACGATTGGCTTGCGAACAACACCGACGACGATCCGGACGAGATTTTTGGTTTGCCCTTAGGAGCAAACCGTGAGTCTGGTTGGATGTGTATCGAAGGCTGTGCAGCAAGCTCCACTCAGGAGTCGATCGCGAACCCGGCCATCTACGCGGCTCTTGTAGAGCACGTGGGCAACCTGGGTATCGCCGACCTTCCCTTTGAGTGTGGCATCCGTACCAATGGTGCGCTTGTTCCCCGAGGAGTCTTCGGTGACCCCGACATTGACAACGATGGCGACGGCCAGGTTGACGACGGCGACGCCCAGGACGACGACGACCAGTAGTCGTCCCCTCTGGTCAATTGGCCGGGTGAGCGTCGAGCTTACCTGGCTTCCTCCAAATACAGCGGGAGGCCGAGTTGCAAGACTCGGCCTCCCGCTCATTTGGACGTTCTCGAGCTTTGATGGGCAGCGTGCCGCGCTGCGCGTCCTATCCAAAAATTGGAACGTGGGCCAACTGGCCCGCGAATCGAGACTCCGGTCGGCCTGATAGGGCTCTGGTGAAATGTCGTACGCGCACCTTCTCCACGGCACCTGGACTCGAATCGAGAGTTGACGGACCTACGCGGCGCGGCGGTAGCTCTTAAGCGGCCCGCCGAGGCGCTCGACTTCGCCAGTGCCTTGCTCGCTATTCTCAATCTTTGCGTTCCCGATTCCTTGGTGCGGGCGATCGGCGTTGAAGTGGGCGGCGTATTTGCTGATGGCCCTGCGCAACGAAGCCTCTCCAACTAAGATCGTCTTGTTCAAGCACTCGGGCTTGATGGAGAGCACGAAGCGTTCCGCGTAGGCGTTGCAGTCGGCTGCGCGGTCGGGGTTTTCGTTCCGGCGCTCTCCAAGGTCTTCTTGAACGTGGCCGTGTACTTGGTGTCTCGGTCGCAGATTAGCAGGGTGGCTTTGCGGATGAATCCGTCGATTGGGTCGGTTAGGTTGCGGGCAGCTTGGGCCATGAATGACTCGTTCGGTGCTGTCGTGATTCCCGAGACCTCAACGGCCCTCGTCTTGAGATTGATGAAGAACAGTAAGCGTCCGCCGGCTGCCTAAACAACCCCTTCCCCAGCGTGGCTGAGCCGTCAGGATTGTGCGCATGGAAACATTCACACTTGGACCGCGGCCTTCGGACCGCAAGCAACTGGCGGCGTGGTACGGCGCGCTACTCGACGAACAGGAACGGCGCGGGCAGAGCGTGGCGAAGTTTGCGCTCGAGATGGGCGTGAACTTTGTGACACTCTATTCGTGGAAGCGGCGCCTGCATTCACAAGTCGCGCCCTCCCAGGAGCCTCAGCCAAGCCTTGTGCAGGTGCGTGTCGCGGACGCCGCAACGCGTCCAGGACCAGCACCGATGATCCTTCGGCTTCGTAGCGAGCGTTCAGTCGAAATCAGTGAGGGCTTCGATGCGCTGGAACTGACGCGGCTTGTCAAAGCGATCGAAGGGTGTTGAACTTTTCCGGCGGCCGTATCTTCTTGGTCACAGGTGCGACGGACATGCGGAAGTCGTTCAATGGCTTGAGCGGGTTGGCGCGCGAGCTGCTTGGCGCGACGCCGAGCTCACGCGATCTTTTCTTTTTCTGCAATCGTGGTCGCAACCGTATGAAGGTGCTCGTGTACGACGAGTCCGGCGTGTGGGTGCTCGCAAAACGTTTGGACGAAGGCACGTTTTCATGGCCCAAAGAATCGACAAGTGAGACCACTGTGGAGTACCGCGAAGAGCAACTCGCCTTGCTCTTGCGCGGCTTTGATGCGCCGGAGTTAAAGTCGCGTCGATGGCGGCGACGAAGCGCGTCTTGAACAACTGATTTTGTAGGTGCTTCACGCTTGACTGCACTCGCACAGAAACGCATCTTGCACGGGTGCTTTCAGAGACGTCTAATTCCACCGCAGAGGTCGCTCTCAGCACCGAACAACGTTTGCTTTCGGTGATCGCTGAACGCGACGCAACGATTGAAGCTCAGCGAGTTTTGATTGTGCAACTGCGAGCTGATTTCGAGTTGCTAACTCGCCAAGTCAAACAACTGCTCGCGAGTCGAGGGAGTGGACATTCGATCGCTGAAGGACAGCTCACTTTCTTTGGCGCTAAGCCTTCCGAAGAAGAGGCGCCAGATGCGGAGCCTCAACCGGAGTATGTGAGTGAAGCGCCCGACGGTGAAACGCCGGACGATTCAATCAAGAGGCGCAACAAGCCCAAGCGTCTGGCAAAGAAGCTCGACGTGTCCGCGCTACCGCGCGAAACGGTGACTCACGAGCTGCCCGAAAGCGAGCGCGTATGTCCCGCAACTGGCGTCGAGCTAGTACCGGTTGGCGTCAAGGTCTCCGAAGAGATCGAATACTCTGCCGCGCAGATCCGCGTAATCGAACACCGCCGAATCAAATACGGTCCGGCTCCCGAAGTGGCAAAGGAGCGGCAGATAGATCTGCTCATTACGCCGCTTCCACCGCAGGTACTCGAAGGCTGTCGCGCAGGTCCACGGCTCCTGGCGCAGATCGTGGTGCAGAAGTACATGCACCACCTTCCGCTTTATCGCCAAGAAGAAGTCTTCCAACAGGCCGGACTTTGGATCCCACGCCAGACTCTTTGTGACTGGGTTTTGGGTACAGCGTTTCAGCTGCGACCAATCGCAGACGAATTGATGCGGCAAATACGCGCGGGGCCCGTGTTTCAACTGGATGACACGCCGATCAAGTGTCGTGGGCCAAAGGGGTCCGGCTATTTCCAAGCGTATCTGTGGACCTTTGCGAATCCAGAGGTGAGCGGTGTTGCGTTTCGATTCACGCCGGGACGCGCGGCGAAACTGATCGAGCCAATGCTCGAGGACTTCAACGGCTATCTTGTCGGCGACGGCTATAGCGGGCACTTTGCCGCAGCCCGCGAAGCAGGTGGCGATATCGTGCACGGTGGCTGCTTCGCTCACGTCTTGCGCAAGTTTCGCGATGCGGAGATGGAGAGTCGTCGCATGGCGCGTTTGTACATGAGCGACATCAGCGCTCTGTACGACATCGAAGATGAAGCGACGGAGGCTCGGCTTAGCCTGGAAGAACGCGTTTTGCTGCGGCGCAAGAAGGCTCGATCTGTGCTTGCGCGAATGCTGCGCAGGACACGCGGCTGGAAGGATCTGTACAGCACGAGTGGCAAGATGGGAGAAGCGATCAAATACCTGCTCAATCAATGGTCGCGCTTGAAGTGCTTCTTGCGAGACGGCCTGGTGCCGCTCGACAACAACGCTTGCGAGCGTGCGATTCGCCCGATTGCAGTCGGCCGACGCAACTGGCTGTTTGCCGGAAGCGAGCGCGGTGGAGAAGCGGCTGCAATCTGCTACTCGGTGATCGGAAGTTGTCGCGCAGCTGGCGTCGATCCATTTGAGTACCTGGCGGATGTGCTGATCAAGGTCGCGACTTACCCCGCGAGCCAGATCGCGGATTTGGTGCCCGCGCGCTGGGCTGAGCTGCGCGCGGAGTCGGGCGAAGCCTGAGGGTGGTTTTGAAGCTGTAGGGCTGTCAACGCCTTACGTGAATTTGCCGTCGGGCGCTTACGAAGAACAGGACGTGGTTGCTCTTGAGTCCTTGGGGAGTCCAAAGCTCGACGGAGAAGAAATCGGTTGCTACGACCTTGCCCCAGTGGGCTTGAATGAAGGAAGGCCAGGAAGAGGGGCGTTGCGGCGCGGGTGGAATCCTGTTCTCTTTGAGTCTGATGGAGACCGTAGAGATGTGCAGACCTGGTGGCCGACCCTCTTCAGCCTGCCTTAGATGCGGCACCGACTCCAGCCGGGATTGTTCGTGGCCATTGTCACGATCAGTTCCTTGATCGCCTTCATCAGTCCAGGTGGGCCGATGCGACTTCTTGCAGGCTAGGTCCACTTGGCCGCGATGAGTCGCTTGTGCCACCGTCTGAGCGTGTCGGGCGTAACGATGGTGGCGAGGTGGCGTGCCGTATGTACTTCCTGATCCTGTCGTGCAAGCAATGCGGCGCGGATCCTGAGGCGTACATCGAGGGTGTCTTGATGAGGGTCGCCACGACACCGGCGTCGGACATCGCTTCGCTCACGCAGTGGGTGTGGCAAGCGGCTCGGCTGCATGGCTGAGCCGTAGGTCGAGCACTAGGCTAGAGTCAAGGGCGCTGGCATGGCAGGGCCGTACGGTTACGATCGACGGGCTTCAAAAGAGTTCTTGCTCTTTTCCTCAATCGGAGCCTAGCTAAGGCAGTGTGGTCACCGGCACCCAAGTGTCGGAGAGTTCACGTTGGTCGAGGGCGTAGCCTTGGTAGTACTTGGTGGTTCCCGGGCTGCCTTCGACACTGTAGTTGGAGAGCTTCAGTACTCCTCCAGCGTCGGGTGTATCCATTGGCAGGAGTGTCATGCTCAGCCGTTCGAGGTAAAGGGTACCGATTGAGAATGCGGGGTTGCTGGAGAGGTTGTCGCTGGCCAGCAAATAGCCAATTCCCGCAGCTTGGGAGGGTGTGAACTCGAAGTTGATTTTATCTCCTTCGCCCGGGTTTCCAGTGACTCTAAAGTCGGTCCCGAGATCGAAGGCTTCGATTACCTTTGAGCCAGTTCCGGAGTTCTGATGAGCTGTCCGGCCGCTGACTGCCAAGTGATAGCCGTCACCTGACAGGTCCATGTCGTAAATTGATCCAGGTAAGTTGAAAGCAGAGGACTGCTGATAGGCGCTCCCCTGTGAGTTCAATTGGAATACTTGGAGTTCGGGGCTCTGTCCATTTTCGTCGCCGGAGGATCCAACGACGAACCGGTCGCCAGAATTAGAAATACAGATCTTGTTCGGAACGTTGTCGTAGTCTCCGGACCCTTGCTCGAAGTGGTGAAGGAGCTGTTCTCCCGTACTAACTCTCCATGCAAATACATGGTAGTTGAGATAGGTTGGCTTGATGGCGTAGGCCGCTACTATGATGTCGCCATCTTCCGAAATTGCGGAGGCCCAGGGAAATTCCAAGCTAGATGATGGGAACGGAGCGAATTCTAACAGCTTTGAGAACCCGCTACTGTTCTCGCGGTAAATGGCAGTCTTTCCGTCTTGAGGAACCACAATCGTTCGTCCGTCTCCAGAGAAGGAGTGACCTCGCGGCTCGGCAGCCTCCCAATAGATATTGTCGAATATGATCTCCCCTTTGGAGAAATCATAGATCAGGCCGGATGTCTGCCCACCGAGGTACAAGCGCGAACCATCGGAGGATGAGTGGTAATCGGTGACCGCTCCGAAGTGATTGATAAGCAATTCAGGACCCGGTGCCCCAGGGTTAGAGCTCATCAAATCGAATCGGACTAACCTGACCGTGGTATGCACGCTTGTGGCGGCGGTTACCCATCTTCCATTGTCAGAGACCGTGCACGCCCCATTGCCATTGCTATTTTCCGTCGTGCTGAAGCTGTAGGTGGCTAGCGGGCTAGAGCTGTCGGAGCGATAGATGTAAGTCTTTGCAATATTTCCGCCAGTGCTTGATAGCTCCTGACGCCATACGGCGTGAACGTCATTGGAATCGGAAGAATCTGCGACGCGAAGTAGCGAGAGTGCGGGGTTGTAGTTCTCCCACACCGGCGAACCGAGTTCATCGGTGGAAGAATAGAGCCTGGTGTTCTGACTGAAGTAGCCCGTATCACAAAAAACCTGGGACCCGTGATTTCCAATGGAAACCGTGTGCTTGTAGTAACTCTCGCCGGTCAAGACGTGGCTCCAAAGCCGCTCCGGCGTTGGATCTCCAGCAAGTGCGCTCCCAGCCATTACCGGTGCAAGACCTGCGACGAGCAGGCCGTATTTCCAAGTGCTAAGGCCCTTGGCTCCCTTTGATTCAACGATTGATCTTTTGTGATTGCTCACGCTTCGTTCCTCTTTTCGATGCTGCATCCGCTCCACGTGACCTCGTTAGAGTTCGCGTTTGCTCGGTCGGCTGCATAAGTCATGAATTCCCTCTGCCTCTTTCGGGCAGGAGGGGGGGTCTGACTGAAACCGATCATGGCGAATTCGCACGCAAATAGCTTGGAATGGGTCATTATTCCGGTGGATGTTAGAAAGCTGCAAAGTGGCTTGGGGCTCCTCTCGACATGGGGGAGCGCGCAGCTTGCGGGGGGGGGGGAGGGGGGATGGTTGCGAGACCTTAGTCTTAGGCTGCGATAGAGTAGTTCCCAAGACACATCTTGTTTAGGAAGGGTTCCCTCTAAGAGCCCCAAACTACTTCAGGAGGCCGTGAATACCCATATTAGGGACACTACAGCGGCTGGGCGTGGCCTGTATCTGGCGCTTGCTACGAATGCCCAATTTCCTTGAAAGG
>JBLIOI010000070.1:0-25704 GCA_047639675.1 Planctomycetota bacterium
TACAGGGGCGCCCTTCGCCTAAAGCTGCCCAATTCAAGGGCCCGATGGATAGGGTGAGTATTCCCTCCCCCCTAAAATGACAAGCAAGAAGATCAAAACCACCTCGATGGAAGAGGAGCGCCTGGTAGCCCGCACTACTTCTGGCCTTGCCGCCGCGTTGACCGTTTCGCTTCTCTATGCAGGAAAGAAGCATGTTCCGGTGAAGTGGGTGGACATGAGTGTCAGCGGTGCAAAGATCATCGTGCCCAGGAATGGCGATGAGGGTTTTCGCGTGGGGCAGTCGGTTACGATCTGCTTGACGTTGAGGGGTGAAAGTTACCTCGTAGTGACGCGGACGGTTTGGGTTCTTGTGGGCGAAGAGGAGCTAAACGTCGGCTTGGAGTTCGTCGGAGGCATCGCGAAGATCTGTCATGCGGATCCCGAGCTTTGGGAGTACCTGAACCGACGTAGATCTTTTCGCATTGCTCCCAAGCGAGGAGATGTTGTCCGAGTTTTAGTCGGCGGCGAGGGTGGAGCGGCGATGGGAACAATGCTAGACATCTCAGCGACCGGCCTTGGGATCCTAATTCCTCGCGTCTTTGCAAATCGAGACTTCATCAAGAGCGGTCTTGGATGCAAGTTTAGGATCGCCCTCAAACTCGACGAAGACATCCCGAAGTTAAACATGATCGCGCGTGCAGAGCGATCGGCGCCCCGAGGCGCAGGCATACAGTGGGGGTTGGTCTTCCTTGAGGAGGATGATCGCGAAATGGCGAGCGAACTCGCAATCGTCACGGATTATATCATGTTGCGCCAAAGGGAATCGCGTCAAGGCACTGGAGAGGAACCGGAAGAGGATTTGGGCTAAGCGCTCGCCAGGCAAACGATCACGTTACCCTTCTTGCGTCCGCTATCCACGTGCTTGTGAGCCTCAGCGATTTGTTCGAGTGGAAAAGAACGCTCGGTGATTAGCCGTAATTTTCCATCTTCAACAAGTTCCTCTAGTTCCGCGAGAAAGGCCCGTAACTGAACTGCAGGCCGTAATCCTGTCGCGTCGAACATCGCCTTTTTCTTTCCGAAGAGCGAAGTGCAAAGCATACAGAAGAGCAGCTTCATAGTGAGCACGGGTGAGAGGTACTTGCCTTGTCGTGTCAAAGCCCTCTTGGCCCTTCCGTATGAGCTCGTACCGACGGTGTCATAGATGACGTCGTAGGTTCCTACGTTAGTAGTGAAGTCTTCCTTTGTGTAGTCAATGACTTCGTGGGCGCCGAGAGCTTTGACGAGTTCAACGTTTGCAGTGCTGCAGACCGCGGTCACTTGTGCGCCAAAGGCAAGGGCAAGTTGTACGGCTGCGCTGCCTAAACTTCCCGACGCACCGTTGATGAGTACCTTCTGACCCGCTTCAACCTTCGCCATGCGCTTCAAGAAGTTGAGCGAGGTCAGCGGGCCATCACACATTACGGCTGCGTCCTGAAAGCTGAGTGGTGCGGGTTTCTTGTTGATCGCTCCATCCTCCGCAACGCAAACGTACTCGGCATGTGCGCCAAACTTCACCCCGGCTTCGCCGTACACCTCGTCGCCCACTTGAAAGCGCGTGACGGCGCTTCCAACGGCTTCGACGCTTCCCGATAAGCCCGTCCCGGGCACGGGGTTCCTGGGCTTAGTGGTTCCAAGGAGGGGCCGAAGGCATCGCGGTACGCCCCGGCGCATCATGGTGTCCGCCGCCGTCACATTGGTGACCTGGATCTTGACCAGCACCTCATCGCACTTCGGCAGGGGCTTATCGATCTCGACCAGTTTCAAGACATCCGCCGAGCCGTAACCTGTGGCGATGATGGCCTTCATTTGGACTTTTTGACTGTTGTGGGGGGGCATGGGGGGCTCTTCTCTGACTTGAGTTTCTGGGCTTGGAGCTTCGATCTCTCAAAGCTAGGCTTACGCTGTAAGGTTGTCAACCTGCAAACTTGCGCTGTATGCTAGAAAAAGCTCCAGGAGGCTCCCCAGTGCCCGAAGAAAAGAACAAAGCCAAGGCAAGTCGCCCGCCTCTAACCCGCGAAGCCGTCTTTCGCCAAGCCGTCACGATGGCGGACGCTGACGGCATCACGTCCCTCTCCATGCGCAAAATCGCCGGCGCTCTCAGGGTTGAAGCAATGTCGCTCTACAGCCACGTCAAGAACAAGGACGAGATCCTCGACGGCATGCTCGAGATCGTCATGAGCGAGGTCGAGCCGCCCGTTCTCGGAGGAGACTGGAAGGAGTCGATGCGCGCGCGGGCACACGCTGCTCACCAAGTCCTGATGAAGCATCCCTGGGCCGCGATGTTGCTCATGTCGCGCATCAATGTCGGTCCCGTGATGTTGCGCTATGTTGACGCGACCCTCGGTTGCCTGCGCGAAGCCGGCTTCTCCTTCGCCATGGCGGATCACGCGTGGAACACCCTCGACAGCTACACCTACGGCTTTACCTTACAAAAGCTGAACTTCCCCTTCGAGCCGGATGAGTACGCAGAGGTAGCCGAAGAGTTCGTCCCGCAATTGCCGATGGAGAATCACCCGTACCTGCTCGGATTGTCCACCGAAGTCATCGAGGGACGCCACGATGGCGTGCACGAGTTGAGCTTTGGGTTGGAGCTGCTGTTGGGCGGGTTGGAGAGCTTGCGTGAGTAGGATGCGTTAGAACGATCGCTTCTTGGGAGAACGGGAGGAGGCTACTGGTCAGTAAGAAAGTCGAGGGGTTGGATAGACTGTACGACGACGTAAGGCTCAGCTAGAACCATGGGCACCTATCCGAAGCGAGTTCTGTAAACCGTTTAGCGGCGAAGGGAGGGAGAAAGAAACGCATGTCATCGCCCGACCTGGTCGGAGGCGCTAGACTGACCGCTCGATTCGTGCTACTTCTTGGCGCACGGACGACATCGAACCCTTATCTAGGAAAAAGAGAAACACATGTATCAGCACCGCCTGACTACACTTTTGCTGCTCGCTGCGGCGCCGGCTGTAATGGCCCAGAAGCAACCCAATATCCTCGTTGTTTGGGGCGATGATATTGGCAACACGAACATCAGTGCCAACACACACGGTGTGATGGGGTACCGTACACCGAACATTGATCGGGTCGCTCATGAAGGCATGCGCTTCACCGATTACTACGCGGAGCAATCCTGTACGGCAGGTCGCGCTTCTTTCATCTTGGGCCAAAGCGTTTTTCGCACGGGACTTTCCAAGGTCGGCCTCCCGGGAGCGGAACTCGGAAGTCATCCGGACGATCCGACGATTGCACGCTTGCTCAAGGAGCGCGGCTACATGACTGGGCAGTTCGGCAAGAACCACCTCGGTGATCGTGATGAGCACTTGCCCACGATGCATGGCTTCGACGAGTTCTTCGGGAATCTCTATCACCTGAACGCTGAAGAAGAGCCGGAGAATGAAGACTATCCCGGGGATATGTTGATGCCCGACGGGCAAACCTTTCGCAAGAAGTTTGGTCCCCGTGGCGTGATTCACTCTTATTCCAATGGTGATGGCACACAGCGGATTGAGGACACCGGGCCGCTAACGAAGAAGCGTATGGAGACCGTCGATGACGAGACCAGCGCCCGCGCAATCGAATGGATTCGTGAGCAGAACGAAGCGGACAAGCCTTGGTTCTGCTGGTGGAATGGCACTCGCATGCACTTCCGTACGCACGTCAAAGAGGAGCTTCGAGGTGTCTCCGGACAAGATGAGTACTCTGATGGCATGGTCGAGCACGACATGCACATTGGCCTATTCCTTGACCTGCTCGACGAATTGGAGATCGCCGACAACACGCTTGTGATGTACTCGACGGACAATGGCGTTCACATGAACACTTGGCCGGATGGTGGCATGACTCCCTTCCGGAGTGAGAAGAACACGAACTGGGAAGGTGCAATGCGCGTGCCCACATTTGTTCGCTGGCCCGGTCACGTTGAAGCCGGTTCTACTACGAACGGCATTTTCCATCACATGGATTGGATGCCGACCTTCGCGGCGATGGCCGGTGAACCCGACGTGAAGGAAAAACTTCTCACGGGTTACACAGCAGAAGGCAAGAGCTACAAGGTTCACCTCGATGGCTACAACCAGTTGCCGCTACTGACTGGAGAAACCGACAAGTCTGCACGGGATGAGATCTTATACTTCTCAGATGACGGCGCTCTGACCGCTTTGCGCTATGGCGATTGGAAGCTGATCTTCATGGAGCAAAAGACTGAGGAGACACTACGGATCTGGATGGAACCCTTTGTTGAGCTGCGTGTTCCGCTGATCATCAACTTGCGTCGGGATCCGTACGAGCGCGGGATGAAGACCTCAAACACCTACTTGGATTGGATGATGGATCGCGTGTACTTGCTTGTGCCTGCCCAGGCGTACGTCGGCAAATTCCTCAAGACCTTCCAGGCCTATCCTCCGCGTATGAAGGCTGCATCGTTCAGCCTGGAGAAGGTCATGAAGCAATTGGAGGCAAGCAACGGAAAGTAGGTTGCCTGTTTCCTAGCTGAATGCTTTGATTGCCGCGTCGGTTCAATAGCCGGCGCGGCTCTATTTTTAGATGTTGATTGTCCAAGCCCTCTTGACGCTTGCTTTGCAAGGCGCTTCCCAGCCCGTGGACTTCTCGCGGGACATTCGTCCGATTCTTTCGGATCGTTGCTTCCAATGTCACGGATCGGGAGACACGTCGGACGTGGGTGGTTTTCGCCTCGACGTGCGTGAAGAAGCTGTCGAAGACTTTGGCGGCTACGCGCCGATCGTTCCCGGCGATCCAGAAGCGAGTGAGGTTATCGTCCGTTTGCGCCACACGAAGGCACGCAAGCGTATGCCGCCGGTGCACACGAAGCTGGAGGTCTCTGAAGGAGATATCGAGCTGATCGAGCGCTGGATCGCTGACGGCGCAGTCTATGCAGAGCATTGGTCATTCGTTGCCCCGGAGCGATCGGAAGCTCCGAACGTAGAACTGGAAGAGTGGGCGCGGGACGATTTGGACCTCTTTGTTCTCGCGCGCATGGAATCTGCAGGGTTCGAACCTTCTGCACCAGCTGAACGCGCCAATTGGTTGCGTCGCGTGAGCTTCGACCTCTGCGGCTTGCCACCGACTCTTGCGGAGCTCGATGGATTTATTGGCGACGAGGAGGCTGGAGCCTACGAGCGCCAAGTGGATCGACTGCTCGCCTCGCCACGCCACGCGGAACGGATGACGACGATTTGGCTCGACGCCGCCCGCTACGCCGATACCTACGGCTATCAATCTGACGTGGATCGACGTGTTTGGCCTTGGCGTGATTGGGTGATCGATTCCTATGCGAAGAATCAGTCTTACAATGAGTTTCTGACCTGGCAAATCGCTGGCGACCTCCTTCCGCAAGCAACTCGCGAGCAGCGCCTTGCTACCACTTTCAATCGTTTGCACCGGCAAACGAACGAAGGCGGAAGCACAGAGGAAGAGTACCGCGTCGAGTATGTTGCGAATCGCGTGGAGACCCTATCGACGGCGATCATGGGCGTCACCATGGAGTGCGCTCGTTGCCACGATCACAAGTTTGATCCGTTCAGTCATCGGGAGTTCTATCAGCTGTACGCTTTCTTTGACGACATCGATGAGTCCGGGCTCTACTCGCACTTTACTCAATCGGTGCCGACTCCGGCGCTCGACTTGCCTACTGAAAAGCAAGTGGCAGAGCTCGCTGAACTCGAAGCGACTGTGAAGGTCGCCGAACAGCGGCTTTCGTTGGCGTGGACATCTCCTGTAATCTCTGCGAGTACAATCAACCTGACCAGAGCTCTGGAAGGCAGCTACAGCTTCGATCAACTCGAAGGTGCGCTGCTTACCAACCAGACAGATCCTGAAAAGCAGGGCGAAATCAAAGGTGAGCCCAATCGAGTATCTGGGTACACGGGAACTGCTGTCGAGTTCAGCGGCGACGACCCAGCTCTCTTTCCAGGTGTTGGTCACTTTCAGCGCAGCGATCCTTTTAGCATCGGCCTGCGAATTTGGTTGCCGAAGAGTTACGAGCGCGCTGTGGTCTTTCATCGGTCGCGTGCGTGGCACGACTCGGGGAGTCGCGGTTACGAACTCTTGATTGAGGATGGGCGTGCCAGTGCGGCTCTGATTCACTTTTGGCCGGGTGATGCGATTCGTGTGAGGACTGCGGAGACTCTCCCTACCGAGGAGTGGTTGCATGTGACTGTTACTTGGGATGGTTCAAGCAGGGCTTCCGGTTTGAAGCTCTATATCGATGGCAAAGCGGTTGGCATGGAAATCGTCCGTGACTCCTTGCGTCGTACGATCACCGGCGGAGGGATCAAAGACTTCACCATTGGTGAGCGCTTCAGAGACAAGGGCTTTGCGGGCGGCCGCGCAGATGATCTGTTCATCGCGAGAAGAGAATTGTCGGAGGCGGAGGTCGAGCACATGGCTCTCGGCGAGGGAGAGCCGAGCACAGATGCGCTTCGGCGTCATGCGCTATCGTGGCCGCCTAGTGCCGTGTGCGACGCTCTAGAGGAGCTACAGGTGGCGCGCTTGGCACGTGACAAAGCCCGTGATGCGATCAATCAGATTATGACCATGACGGCCTTGCCCGAGGAGCGCCAAGCCTTCTTGCTGGCTCGCGGGAGTTATCTGGAACCTAGCGAGCCTGTCTTACCGCAAACGCCGGCTTCGCTGTCGCCCTTTCCTGAAGACGCACCGAGGAATCGTTTGGGACTTGCGAGTTGGTTGACCAGTCCGGCGCATCCTCTCACCGCCCGCGTTGAAGTCAATCGCCTTTGGCAACTCGTCTTCGGCGCAGGCTTGGTGCTGACATCTGAAGACTTCGGCAGCCAAGGAATCCCGCCGAGCCATCCTGATTTACTCGACACCTTGGCGGTAGATTTCGTTGAATCGGGTTGGGATCGCCGGGCTCTGATAAAGCGCATGGTCCTTTCTGCTACCTACAGGCAATCGTCTAGGGTGGGCGAGCTGGCTCGAGAATCAGATCCCGACAATCGTTGGCTCTCGCATATAACTCGTCGGCGCTTGACGGCGGAAATGTTGCGGGACGCCGCTCTCTTTAGTGCCGGACTACTCGTCGAGAAATACGGTGGCCCGCCGGTTAAGCCCTATCAGCCCGCAGGCCTCTGGAAAGAGAAGAGTGGCAAGGTCTACGTGCCCGACGAGGGTGAAGGTCTTTGGCGCCGAAGTCTCTACACCTTTTGGAAACGGACTTCGCCGCCACCATCGATGATGATCCTCGACGCCGCCAAACGCGACGTCTGTGTGGTTCGACGCCAATCGACGTCCTCGCCCTTACAGGCGCTGCTTCTTTGGAACGATCCCCAGTACGTGGAAGCTGCGCGCGAACTGGCGGAACGAGCGCTGCTTGCGACCTCCGATGACAGCGGGGCGATTGGCTTTATCTTCCGCAGCCTTACTTCACGTGAAATCGCTCCGGCGGAGTTGCAGGTGCTGTATAAACTCCACACGGAGCAACATGCAGCCTTTGCAGCAGAGCCCGAACAAGCGAGCGCGCTGCTGGCGGAGGGCAAGTCGCCGCTCGATGAAACGATCGATGTCACGGATCTCGCCGCGATGGCGGTGGTGGCGCAAGCAGTGCTCAGCTTTGACGCAGCCATCAGTACACCGTGAGTCTAACAAGCCCCTTCGGTGGAGATCTAACGCGTCGCCGTTTGCTTCAAGCAGCCAGCGTTGGATTCGCCAGTTCAGCCTTCGGGCCGCTTGCACTTTCGAACCAGAGCCTTCTAGCGCAGCCGCATCCTGGGCCGCGCGCCAAACGCATTGTCTATCTCTTCCAAAGCGGCGGACCGTCGCAGATAGATCTCTTCGATCATAAGCCTGTCCTAAAAGAACGTAACGGCGAGGAGCTACCGGACTCTGTGCGTCTCGGTCAACGCTTGACCGCTATGAGCGGGAATCAAGCGAGCTTGCCACTTGCCGGCAGTCAGTTCGCCTTTACGCAACATGGAGAGTCCGGTGCATGGGTGAGCGAGCTCTTGCCGGAAACCGCGAAGATCGTAGACAAGCTGTGCATCGTGCGTTCGCTCTTCACTGAAGCAATCAATCATGACCCCGCGGTGACGTTCTTACAAACAGGCTTCGAGCGTGCAGGCCGACCATCCTTCGGCGCTTGGCTGAGCTACGGTCTCGGGACGCTCAACCCAGACTTACCTGAGTTTTGCGTGCTCGTTTCGAAGGACAAGGATGGGCAACCCTTATACCAACGGTTGTGGGGAGCTGGCTTTTTGCCCTCCCGTCACCAGGGTGTGCAATTGCGAGCAGGTGCGGATCCGGTTCTATTCCTTAATAATCCGGCGGGCATCGGCCGTGCATCACGCCGGCGTATGCTCGACGCGCTGCGACGTCTACATGAACTTGAAGGCGAAGGAGCACCAAGTGCCCTCGAACGTATCGAGCAGTATGAGCTCGCCGCGCGCATGCAGGCCTCGGTTCCCGCTGTTGCGGACTTCTCGGATGAAACGGACGAGACTTTCGAGCTCTACGGTGAAGATGCGCGCAACCCGGGCACCTACGCGGCGAACTGCTTGCTTGCGCGCCGCCTACTCGAGCGAGATGTGCGCTTCGTTCAGCTTTACCACCAAGGTTGGGATCAGCACGGCAATCTACCGATTGCCTTACGCCAACAATGCAAGGAAACCGATCGAGCCTCCGCCGCTTTGGTTATAGACCTTGAACGGCGCGGCCTTTTGGAAGACACCTTGGTTGTTTGGAATGGAGAGTTTGGTCGAACCTGCTATTCGCAGGGGAAGCTCACCGCCACCGATTACGGCCGCGATCACCATCCGCGTTGCACAAGCATGTGGATGGCGGGCGGCGGTGTGAAGCCCGGAATGGTCTATGGCGAGACTGACGACTTCAGCTACAACATCACAGGCGATCCACTGCATGTGCACGACTTGCAAGCCACGCTCCTGCACCTCTTTGGTCTCGATCATGAACGCTTGACCTACCGTCATCAGGGACGCCGCTTTCGCCTGACGGACGTAGCGGGGCGCGTGGTGGGTGACCTGATGTCCTGAGTTAGGCTCAAATGAAGAGAGCGGCCACGTCCCAATCGTTGGGACGTGGCCGCTCTGCTTTGCTATACGTTCAGTCTAGGGCGCGAACGTGATCGACAAACCGTCGCTGGTGTTGAACCCGGCGCCTTGGCTCGGATCTCGGTACCAATACTGGAAGTTCCAGGTTTGGCCGGACAGAATCTGGTTCTCGGAGGTGCTTCCCTGGAAGTCGAGGGCGCGCATCGCTTGGTTCGGAACTGCAGGACCCATCGCTGTTTGCAAGCGAATGACCGGAGCTCCCACACACATCACGCCATTGCCGAAGGGCAAGTCGAAGGCTTGGGTGGAGCCGAAGTAGAAGATGCCCCAAGTGTTCGGCACATCGTTGCAGATCAATGCGGTGTCGTTGTCGGCGATGCCGCCCGACCCGCTGTGGCTCATGGTTGCGCCGGCGACACTAAATGAGTTGGGGAAGGAAACGCAGTAGCTTTCGAAGAGAGCTTCTTGGCTGCACTCGGCACCGGGAGTTGCCACTTTCGCGCCCATGCCAGAAGTGTTCAATGCTCCGCCGGCTCCGTTGGGACAGCGCTGAATCGAATCGAAGTCTTTGTTGCCGCCTGCGTCCTCGTTCATTTGGCTTCCGCCGGGGATCAGTACCAGGAGGCCTGCGTCGTCGCCGTCGTCGGTGTCATAGATCAGCGCATCGACCAGGTTTGTGGTCGTGACCGGAGTTCCGGAGGGGAAGTCGGTCACGAGGCCCGTGTAGAGAGCGACGCCGTCCGCACCGTTCTGGAGACCATTGCCAGGGAAGATGATGTCGGGTAGCGGAAGTACGTCCGGGTTACCGAGCAAAAAGTAGCCCGAAGCGTTGGTGCTAAAACCAGCCAAGTCGAACGCGTTGTAAGAGGTGTCACTTGAGCCGTTGTAGAACACGAGGATGAGGCCGTCGAGCGGAGTGTTGCCAACGCCTCCGTCCCAAAGCTCAACGAACTCCAAGGTGTCTGAGCCAGCAGTGTCCGCGTCCACTTCGTTGATCAGGATGGGGGTGCCGCCAACTGTGCTAGCCATGGCGATGGGTTGAATCCCCATACTGGCGGCAAGAGCAAGTGCGCCAAAGCTAAGAGCTTTTGAATTGCAAAGAGTCATGTTGATTTTCCTATGTGTTTGTGGACATGTCCGCCTGCGTTACATGTTCCAAAGCGGATAGTGGGCCCGTAATCTCCCGCCACATTTGCGCCGAGAGTAGTCATCGTACACGAGAAGAGAGGGTTTGAGCTTAGCGGCCTGCGCTCGGCCACTAATTTTTAGGCATGTGGCCAGTAAAATACATAAATGCGCCACTTCAAGTCACATTCACTCTATCACTGCCACTGATCCATCTGGTAGATGCGTTGCGCAGCGCGCTCCTCGCCGTTGAGCGGCCGGCACTCAAGCCCAATGATATCTTCGTAGCCAAGCTCTTTTGCTGCACGCATCACGCGCGCGAAATTCACCTCGCCAGTGCCAGGTTCGTTGCGTCCAGGCGTGTCGGCGACTTGCAGATAGCCAACTTGATCAAAGCCGTCTTTCAGTCTGCCGCACAGGTCGCCTTCGGAAATCTGCATGTGGTAGAGATCCCAATTGATCTTTACCGCGGGAGAGTTAACAGCCCGACAAATCTCTACAGCGGCTGGGCTTCCATAGAGGCAGTGACCTGCGTGGTCGACGCGGGTGTTCATGGGTTCAAGGATGAGCATCAGGCTCTTCTCTTCTGCTATCGGCGCCACAAGCTTTAAGCCATCCGTGATGTTCTGGTGCATCTCAGCTTGACTCATCCCGGGCTGGTCGTTGCCGCCGACTACGGTGGCCTTGCGAGCAGAAAGAACGGCGGCAGCTTCGGTTGCCTTTTCAATGGCTGCAACCAAGGCGTTGAAGTTGTTGGAATTATTCAGGCCCGGGTTGAATCCCCAAGCTGTGAACTGCGCGACTTCGACACGGAGATCGCTGCAAAGCATAGCGATGGCTTCCAGGTCCTTTCCCCCGAGCCCCCAAAATTCGATGGCATCAAATCCAAGGTCGGCGCTGGCGCGAATTCGATCGAGGAAGGGCAGGGAGCGAAACCACATCTCGACGTTGACGGCGTAGCGCATGTTCGTCGTCTTGCCGGGTTTCAGGACCCAGTTCTCAGGTCGATCGGGCTCTTCATAGACCTTGTCGGGGACTGCCCGATCTTGTGCGCCAGCGGTCGAGCTAGCTGCCGCCGCAAGAGAACCAGCAAGGAAGGCTCTTCGGTCGATGGAACTCATGTTGGCGTTTGCTAAAGCGTGCTGAGGTATTCGACCAAATCGCGCATCTCAAAGCGTGTGAGAATATCACCCATGCCATCTGGCATCGCTGATAAATCGGGCCTGCGCTCGGCTATGGTTGAGACTTCGATGTCTTGGGCTTCTCCATCCGAACCGAGAATGCTGAGCCACTCAGGGCCTTCATCAACAATGCGTCCGGCGACCAGTTCGCCATCTTCGAGGACGAGCAAGACGGCCTCGAAGCCCGGGGCGATTCGGGCGTTTGGAGCAACCACCGATTGCACGAGTTGGTCGCGCGATAAGCGTTTGCCGATGCCGGCTAGATCAGGACCGACACCGGTCTTGGATTGATCACCGCTCAAGTGGCAGCGGACACAACTGAGTGTTGCGTTATCCGTGAATATTTTTTTGCCCTTCTGCGCGTCGCCGCCAAAGTAGGTTGCACGCCACTTGCCGAGGATTGGGCTTTGGGCGATCTGTGAGCGGCGCAGTTTCGTGACGGCTTCGCGCGTGGCGTTGGAGTCTCGCTCGGCCATGGCCTCGATCAGGTCGAGTTGAAGCTCTGCGGGCAACGCACGTCTTTGAATCTTGTTGAATTCCTTCATCAAGAGTTCGCGTGCCTGGTCGTCCGGAACAAGGCTAAGCGCATGATAGACGGCGCGGCGCTCGTCAATCCCTCCGCTCTTCAAGACCGACTGGAAGAGCGGCAGGGCTTCGGAGAAGTCGATGCGCGGCAAGGCTTCGAGGGCAAAGGCTCGCAGTTCGCTATTCCCGTCTGCCAGCGCAGCGCGCAGTGCGGGTTCAAAGAGCGCGGACTTCAGTTCCTCGAGCAACTCAAGTGCTGCGGCGCGGGTTTCTCCGTCCCGCGTTATTTGGTGAACCAGGGCTACAAGTGCTTGGTCTGAACCTTCGAAGGGAACGCTCCTCGTGAGCCCGATCCACTGTTGAACAAGACTGTCCGGTAGCTCGTTGAGTACCAGCGAAATTCGCTCGGCTTCTTGAGCTACGATGCCAGCAGTGCGCGGCTCAAGCGGACGCCAGTTACTGATGACGTAGTCGCGCGACTCTGGTTCACTCCAATTGGCGAGCATGGAAATGGCATCGGCTCGCAATCGTTCGGGTCGTTCAGGGTTGAGCGCGAAGTCTGTGAGGGCCGAGCATGCCTGATCGCCTCCTGTGCGCAAGTTAGCGTTCAGCACACGGCGCAAGAGTGCTTCGTCGTCGGTTTGAAGGTCGTCTATTAAACCGGCGAGCGCGGGAAAAGCCGTCGCAATCGGCACGTCGTTGATTGCGCGTGCGGCCTCAAGCACAACCAACGCTGAAGCGTCGTTGAGAAACTCTCCAACCTCGGCGGCTTCCTTGCGCCGCAGAGCCACCACGGCGGCAAGTCTCACGTGGACACTCTCGTTTTCCTTGGCAGCGAGTAATTGCTCAATGCTGGCGCAATTGGCGAGGGCGAAGGTTCCGGCGTGGCGGAGCACCGTGTCTTCATCAGCAACTTCGCTCACAAGGGCGAATAGAGCTTCGACGGCTCGTGCTTCTTTGAGTCGTGCGCAACCGATGGCGGCGAACTTCCGAACCGTCGGGTCCTCGTCACTCAAGGCTTCGATCAATCGCGGGGCAGCTGGTGAATAGCGGTGATCGCCAAGAACGCGCGCGATCTGTGCACGCAGGCGCGGGTTAGGGTCACGCAAGAATGGGTGCAGGTATTCAAGTAACTCGGAGTCCAAGTCGGCGGCCATGCTGAGTCCCCAGGCAGCGCGCAGGCTAGCTAGCTCATGTTCTGCGCCCTTCAAGATTTGTTGCAGCTGACTCCAGCCGTCTCGCCCACGAGCGACGAGCTCGAACTGAGCCATCTGGCCAAGCCGCATGTCCTTGTGTTTGAGCAGTACGGCCAGCTCATCAAGGCTCTTCTCGCCCATGCCTTCGGCGAGAACGTTCGCCACTACGCGAGTCCCGGGTGAGTTGCGCGTTTCCGTTTGGAAGGCGCGATAAAGCCGGCCTTTCCCTGTTGGGTTCCAGCCCTGCACCCAGTCGCTGAAGTAGATGCAACCATCCGGGCCAAAAGCCACGTCGGTGACAAGCGTTTGCCAGATAAACTCACTGCGTTCGACAAGTTCGAAGCTCGCGCCCTTGGGCTCTAGCTTGAAAGAATGAACGCCGCTGGAGCTGACCGCTCCTCGAAAGTCACATAGGAAGAAGGAGCCTTCGTACTCAGATGTCAGCCCTGTGCCGGGATAGTAGGCGAGTCCGGAAGGGCCTGCCGCGATGTTGGCGATGGGGGGCAATATGTACGCAGCCTGTCCATCGAAGTGCGGGTTCCACAGCTTCTCCGCGTTCCAGGGTCCGCGTGCAACGGGGTCAAAAATCCATTGATAGGAAGAGCGCCAGCCCGAGTCAGCGCCCTCGACAATCTGAACCCAGCGCGCCTGATCGCCGCCATCCGAATTGTTGTCGCCGGTGAATAGGTTGCCGAATTCATCGAAAGCCAACTCTTGCGGGTTGCGCAGGCCTGTGTGGAAGACTTCCAAGTCGCTTCCGTCGAGACGACAGCGCAGAACTGCACCGGTGTCGGGGTGCATGATGCGTCCGTCAGGAGTTTCTACGTTGAAGCCTCGGTCTCCACACGAAAAGTAGAGCCAGCCATCAGGACCGATGCACATGCCGTGCAGGTCGTGGCCGAGCAGTGTGACGCGCACGCCATAGCCATTGGAAAGGCTTGTGCGCTCGTCTGCTTGACCGTCGCCATCTGTGTCGCGCAGCTTCCACAGATGGGGAATACAGGTGTAGTAAACGTCGCCGTTGTACTCGAGCACTCCGGCCGCGATTCCATCGGCGGGGTCGTTGAAGCCGTCCGCGTAGACCGTAGACCAATCGACGACACCGTCGCCATCTGTGTCGCGCATGAGTTTGATGCGCTCATGCTCTGTAGCGTATTGCTCGATGAACTCGTCCCCGGCCCAACGCTTGAACATCGCCACGCGATCTTCAACGCTAAAGCAGGCCATGTCGTCCTCGAGGTTTGCGACGTGCTGGCGCATGTCGGTCACCCCCGCGTGCAAACGGAAGGTCTCGCAAACGTAGAAGGAGCCGTCGTTGGCCGGATAGAAGCAAACCGGGTTGGCCATGAACGGTTCAGCCGCGACCAGTTCGGACTCGAATCCGTTGGGCAAACCGAACTTTGCCATGGCCTCGCGGCCTTCCTCGGAGGATTTCGCAACCTCGGGAGCGTACGGCGTGGGCTCAGTCGCTTGTTCTTCTTGCGCTAGAGCGAAGCTCGTGGAAAAGAGAACAAGGAGAGGCAGGACGAAGGGGGAGCAGTTCATTCTGGCTTTCTAGCTGAGTTCTTCGCGAGTGCGGATGAGTAAGTCGCGAGTGAGGCGTATGCCATCGTCCTCGCTGTGATTGGAGCCTTCGTATTCGACTCCGATGAATCCCGTGTAGCCCGAGTCTTTGACGATGCGCAACATGCGGTTGTAATCGGTGTTCGTTTCGTTACCGAGCTTGTCAAAGTCGTGACTCTTGGCGCTGACAGCTTTGGCGTAGGGCATCAGTTCCTTGACACCCAAGTAACGGTCGTACATGACGTCGCGGCTTACGCGGAAGTTTCCGAAGTCGGGGAGTGTGCCAACTCCGGGGTGATCCGCCAAGCGCATCACGCTGGCGAGCCAGGCTCCGCTGGAGGAGAGGCCACCGTGGTTTTCGACGATCACATTGATTTTGTATTGCTCGCCAAAGCGCGCAAGCTGAGTCAATGAGTCCGCTGCGCGCTTTGCCATTTCGTCTTCGTCGCCGGAGCCGGCGGCGTTGACTCGAATAGAGTGACAGCCAAGGTAGCCGGCGGCGACGATCCACTTGCGATGCTTCTCTATGGCTGCTTCCCGCTCGCTCTTATCTTCAGCCGCCAAGGCGCCTTCGCCGTCAATCATGATCAGCAGCATCCGTACGCCCGCATCGGAAGCGCGCAACTTCATTTGGCTGAGGTAGTCCCAATCGCAGGCCTTGTCAGCGAAGAACTGGTTGACGAACTCCACAGCGCCGATGTCGTACTTTTCGCGGACCGCAGAGATCCACTCGAGATTCGTTTGGCCGGCGCGTAAGGTGCGGTGGTTGGACCACTGGGCTAGAGAGATCTCAAAGAACTCCGCGCTCGGGCCTTCACTCGCTGAAAATCCGACTCGTGAGGCAAGCGTCAACGCTCCGAGGCTAGAAGTGGCGCGTAATAGTTCGCGGCGTGTGGATCGACTGAACATGATTCTGAAGGGGACTGAGTTGGCCTAGAGGTGTTGGGCTGCGGACGTGACATCTGTGGAGAGCATGCGGAAAAAGAGACCGCTCGCTCCGCCGCCGTTTTGAACACCGACGAGCAGGCGATTCCACCCGGCGTTTAATTGCATGCGGCCAATTTTTTGCATGGGGGTGACGCCGTGTTGAGATTGGTCCCGATAGATCTCGTTTCCGTTGATCCAAACCATGCAACCATCATCGCTGCCCATAGAGTAGAGGACTTCTCTGGCTTCCGTCACGTGCAACCATGTTTGCGCGAAGCTGATTCCCGAAACAGCGGTCTCTGCGTTGATCACCGCTAAGTCGAGGAGGCCTGAACCGTTTGCGCTGGCGCTTGACCAACTGATTTCGCGGTTCTTGCCCTTGTAGGCTATCGAAGTGTCAGGATCTGTGACTGGACCGAGATTGCCTTTGAAAAGGGTCTCTATCTCAGGACTATCAAAGTGTCCGATGACCATCCAATCGCGAATCGGGTCCCCATCGACGAGAGCTTCAAGTTCGCTCTCGTAACGGATCATTGTTTTCGCACCGTAGCGCTCAAACAGATCGAGTAAGCGCTCGTTCGAGCCCTTCGCACCGCAAGCCTTCAATGTCCGGCAAAGGGCTAGGGCGTGATAGGAATCGCTGGGGCTGGTGAGCGTCGAGATCAAGATCGGGTTGAGTCCTGGAAGTTGGAGTTTCTCCATGGCTCGCAGGCAGGCGAGTTGAACAAGGCGCTCTTTGAATCTGAAGCCGCTACGCACGAGCTGCGGCATGTTAGGTGAGTTTTGTTCAGCCCCGGCTTGTAGGACCATGGCTGCCTCGCTCGGGCGTAGGCCTTGCAAGCTTGTTCGCGTGCCCGACGCGCCCAGAGCCCAGGTCCACATCGATGTTTGGGTCGCATCGTTGTCCACCTGGACCCAAATCGGATTGCTGATCGCCACGGGCAAAATAGGTCGCTTTCCGGTCACAATCGGGGAGAGGTTTTCGTCACCTTCAACGATGACATGGATCCAAGAGTCGCGGTGGATAGTCACGACGGCTTTGGCCGTTGGCCAGCGAATTGACCCGTCTTTTAGCACTCGCGGTTCGATGGGGATCGTGCGGTAGAGGTCGCCGTTGACGATGATCTTGACTCGATGGAGGTAGATCCAGGACGGAGCTTTGATTTTGACCGTAACGCCTTGCCTCTCCGTCGTCGCACGCACGACCTCTCCGAGTCCTTGCCCATTGACTTTGAAGTCGATGAATGGGCCGACGCTGATGAAACTGCGTCCGTTGCGCAGTGCGTCGGCGATCTCAGGGGTGCTGATGAGCTTCGGGTTGTCCGTTGAACTCTGCACGTAGTTACGCGGGTAACCGGCGAAGCTATGGTGCACCGTGTGACTGTCCGAATTGCCCACAGCAAAGCAGCGCACGCCTAAGTTGAGCAGGTTGTACCAGTCTTGAAGGACCGAGTGCAGGCCGCCACCGACTACCAAATCACCCGAGGTTTCCGCGTCAAAGAGGCCCCAACCCTCGTTTTCGTTGAGAAGCTCGATGGTGTCGAAGTTGGTTGACCATGCCTTGGAGTCGCTACGGCCGGTGACGGGATCGAGGTCCAGGGCCGTGAAGATGTCAATGCCCTCCCAGCGCGGGTGGTTGAGCTGAATCACTGGCTGCGTTCCGTGTTCGTCGCGCTCCTCGCGGATCAGCTTGAAGAGTTCGTTCGCGTCCGTCAGAGTTGAGTCGATGACGGCAGACTCAGGATTGAGTGGGAAAGCATTGATGTGCCCGATCGAAGTTGAAATCTCGTTGCCCGTAACCGCTTTGATTTCGTCACTGGCACCCAATTCGGCCAAGGTTGGTAGATAGTCGGTGTTGTGGTTGTGGTCTGTTGCAACGGCGAACTCGACTCCCTCACCGATCAAGCTAATCACGCGTTCCTTCATATTTGCGTCGCCGTGACCCGAATGGGTCAAGGTGTGCAGGTGAAAGTCGCCACTGATCCAGCCGGCTGTCGAGACTTCACTCTTCAGACGTGGATGCCACTCAGTCTCTTTACCTTCCACGATCGTGATGCGTTCGAGCGGTAAACTCCACTCGATGCCGCGGCTTGCATAGACCGTGTATTCACCAACAGGAACCGTGATCGCATCCTCGCCGGAGAGGCAATAGACGACATTGCGCCGCACAGCAAGGTTGTCTGGGCGCGCGTCGACGCCGGGGAAGAGGTCCGGACTCACGTCGTCCTCTCGAACGAAGGTCAAGCGTCCGGGCATCAGGGGTCCGGCCGAATGCCGCATAGAGAAGCGCAGCACGCCGTAGGGCTCGTCTGCGTTGGCGGTTAATGCAGCGGGTGCGAGCTTCTCCGGCGGCGGCGCGTCAACCCCGTTTTCTTGGAGTGCAGGGAGGGATAGAGCGAGTGTGAGAAATGCGAGAATCATGAAGTGCTTGGAGGTCGTGGCCGACTTGGGAGGCGGGCGGTGTCGCAAGATGATACGGTCTTGTCTAATCGCTGCCGCGCATTCCCTTTCAACGTGTCGTGCCCAATTTTGCAATGAAGCATCGTGTCGGAGCTTGCTCCTGGTCCTTACGAGCTATGAAGCTCGCCCGTTTGACAGATCTCATCACCGAGGCGGGTTTGCGCTACTCGCAGCTCGGGCTCGACCCGCTCGTGCAAGGCGCCTGGGGGGTTGATTCTGTGCGCCGGTTCTTCGGTGAAGCCGATATCCAAATCCTGTCGGGAATGATGGGGATGCAGGGCGAGGACTATTCGACCCTCGATACGATTCGGGAAACTGGGGGTGTTCGCCCCACCCAGCACTGGCCGAGCAACCTGGCCGCGGCAGAAAAGTGTGCACAGGTAGCGCAGGAACTCGGGCTGCGTCTCGTCAGTTTTCATGCGGGATTCTTACCCCACTCTAATGACGATCCCGAGCGCGTAGTTTTGATCGAACGCTTGCGGCAGCTTGCCGATGTCTTCGCGGACCGTGGCGTGCGTGTAGCCTTCGAAACTGGACAAGAGTCTGCCCAGACTTTGTTGGAGGTCCTTGACGAGATAGGTCGAGATTCTGTCGGCATCAACTTTGATCCTGCCAACATGATTCTCTACGGAATGGGCGACCCCTGTGAGGCCTTGCGAACCTTGAGTGGGCGCGTTCTCCAAGTGCACATCAAAGATGCTAAAGCAGCGAAGCTTCCTGGTACGTGGGGGGCAGAGGTCCCCGTCGGCACTGGAGATGTCGATTGGATGGAATTTTTCCAGGTGTTCGACGAATGCGGAATTGACTGCGACTTGATGATCGAGCGCGAGGCCGGTGAACAGCGCGTTTTGGATATGAGCACGGCACTGACCGTTCTCGAGGACCTGCAGGTCGCGGAGGTCGAAGTTTGAAGCCGGACGGTACGGTGGGGGTGGCCGTTCTGGGTTTGGGCTTCATGGGACGCACTCATATAGCGGCCTATCGCGCCGCCGAGGCTCGGAGTCCCAACCGCCTAGTGGCCGTTTGCGACTCAAATTCGGAGCGTCGCGCGGGGCGCGCTGGCGCGGCTGGAAATCTTGAAGCGACCGTGGGCGATGAGTTGATGTTCGACCCTTCAAGTCTCCACGCCTATGCGGAACCAGCCGACTTATTTGCTGATCCTGAGGTCGACTTGATCTCCATCTGTACGCACACGGACTCTCACGTAGATCTCGCTATTGCGGCAATAGAGGCCGGAAAGCACGTTCTAGTAGAAAAGCCGGTCGCGACCAACGCAAAGGATGTGGAACGCCTGGCAGCAGCGGTTAAGCAGTCGGGCACGCTTTGCATGCCCGCTCACTGCATGCGCTTCTGGCCGGGCTGGGACTGGCTGCATGAGTGCATCGTTTCCGGCGAGTTCGGCAAGGTTCGCTCGGCAGCTTTTCGCCGCTTGGGATCGCCACCGAGCTGGTCAAAAGACTTCTACACAGACTCCAAGCGCAGCGGTGGAGCGTTGATTGATCTGCACATCCACGACGCTGACTTTATTCGCTGGTGCTTTGGCGAGCCTAATGAGGTGAGCTGTGCCGGGACGCTCGACCACCTAACTTGTTTCTACCGTTTCGATGACGGACCGGCGCACGTCGTGGCCGAAGGCGGCTGGGATCATTCGCCGGGCTTTCCTTTTCAGATGCGCTACGTCGTAGCCTTTGATGAAGCGACAGCAGAGTTTGATCTCAGCAGAGAGCCGCCGCTGATGTTGACCAAAGCTGGCGAGACTTGTGCGGTCAAGTTACCGGAGGGTGATGGCTATCTTGGTGAGGTGCAGCACTTGATCGATTTGATTCGGAGCGGTGGAAGCGAACTGCGTTGTACGATCGAGGACGCAGCGAACTTGGCACACATGTTAGACCTCGAACGCGATCAACTCTTGCGTTAGTTCGTCTCGCTCTTCGCTTGGTGTTCAAGGACTCCAGCGCGAATGTGTCTCTCCATGCGGAGCACGAGCACCACTAGGTAGAGCGAGCCACCGAACAAGCCAAGGCCCAAGAGACCTTTCCAGCCGGCGACGGTGAAGCCGACCAGTAGGCTGCTCGTCAGGAAGAAGAGTGCCCGTTTCGTCCGGCGCTCGGCCGCCGAGAGGACCAAAGCCCGGCGCGCAATACGCAGCCGTTCAGCCCGCGAAAGGCTCACCGGCCACAGCGGCCGGCGCTCGTTAGTAGGTTCTCTTGTGCTGGAAGTCATTCTGTGCCAGTAGCTTAGGGCTTTCTCTTGCGATCGAAAAGAGGTGCTTGCGAGATTGCCGGGTGGCACCTAACATTGACCTTACCGTCGCGTGCCCAGCGCATTCGTCGGTCCCCAGCTCCCTTCCAACTTTATTCAACGCATTCAGATGGGCTTTCCTCTCTGTTTTCTGGTCGGTTTAGCGCGGTCAAGCTCCCTGGTTGCAGGGAGAGTCTTGACGCTCGGATGTATAGCATCAACGCTCAGCGCTGCACCGGACGATAGCGGAGTCGGGCAGGAGCTACTGCCGGCCAATGTGGTCGTGTTCTATTTGGACGACATCGGTATTGAGTTCTATCGGCTGTACGACTCGGTCAACGCTTACGGGCCCGGGATCGATCCCTTTGCAGATGGGATCTATGTGGATACGCCGGTGCTCGATAGCTTGGCTGCCAAGGGAGTCGTGTTCACCAGCGCCTACGCCGCTCCTGTTTGCTCGCCCGGTCGTGCGTCGCTGCTTACGGGTCAGTCGATAAGGACGACCGGCGTAGGAACCCTGATCCGCCAGGATTTCATCGGTGGATTGGCGGAGTTTGGTGATCCCGGCTATCTGTATCCGACGATTGCAGACTTGGCGCACCGCATGGGCGGTGAAGCTGGAATCATCGGCAAGTGGCACTTGGGCTTGCGACCTCCACATGGTGCTTCGCAGCTTGGCGGACAGCTCTACGGGGGATGGGAGGGCATCGCCTTACGCGGAGGTTGGGATGATGTGCGTTGCACCTTCGGGAATCTATCCGCTCCGTGGCTGAGCAACGGTATGCCCGGGGGCTACTACAACTTCGAGTGGTACGACAATGGGGTGCTCACTCTGCAAACAGGCACCTATGCCACGACTTTGCAGTTCGACGAAGCTCTCGATTACTGCGAGAACGCACTGCAGCCGTTCGTAGCCTACGTTGCGCCCAACGCGGTTCACTTCCCCTTGGGCGATTTACCACCGGCGGGGCTAGTCAACACACAGAGCTACATACAAGGCCCCCAAACGGTGGTGTACAACCTCCAAGCGGCGCTCGAAGCTCTCGATACCGAACTTGGTAATTTTATTAGCGGGCTGTCCTCCGAACGATTAAGTCGCACCATGATCATCGTGATGGGCGACAACGGGACGGACAAGCCGGTGATGAAGTCACTTCAGGCAGAGTACGGACCGCTCGGATTCCCCTATGGGCAATTGATCAATACTGTCATTCCGCACTTCAAGCACAGCTTGTTCGAAGGAGGCATTCGCGTGCCCATGATCGTCAGTTGGCCCGGTATCGATCAGCCCGGTCGAATTTCCGACGCCTTGGTTAGCGTGAGCGACATCTTGCCAACGGTAGCGGAGCAATGGGATCTTAGCCCCGGACAAGTGGATGGCATCTCGTTTCTATCTGTGCTCGAGGATGCAAGCGTGGATGCCCTGAGTCACGCGCGTCAGGACTTGCGTGTGGACTTCTTCACTACGAACGGAGACTTGGAAGAGGCTCGTGATCATCGCGAAGTGGTCTACACCCGCCGTATGCCGGATGGCCGCCGTTTCAAATTGCATCGCCAATTCGGTTTACCCGCGAACGGCTTGGTGAGTGACAACCTCTACCTCTTGACCGATGCCAGCGGTACCTGGGTTGACCCTCTCGAGCGTGATTCCCTCGATATCGGCCCGGGCTCTGCCTTCCGTTCTGCGTACCTAGAACTCGCGCTTGCTCTAGATCCGCAAGCGACTTGGAACTACTGCGACTCCTTCCCCAATTCGACGGGCATGGCCACTCGAATTCTGGCCGAAGGATTTGGGAGTGTGACTGCCAACGCAACGAGCCTACTTGCGGATCCAGTACCGCCTAACACTCTTGGGTTCTTCAGATACAGTTCGCGCGCGGGTGAGACGCCTTTTGGGGACGGCTTGCTTTGCTTGGGGACTGAAGAGTTTGGACCCTTCGACTTGCCTTTTCTGACTTCCAGCGCCGCCGGGATGCTGCATCATCCTTTGGACCTCGAAGCTCCACCCGTAGCAGCAGCTGCGATCAGTGCTGGATCCACCTGGCGCTTCCAGGCCTTCTATCGAGACATCGTGTCCGGTGTCGTTCAGTTCAATTCTTCAGATGGCCTGGCCATTCGCTGGGTTCCTTAGCAGTACGTGGCAAAACTGCTGGGGCGGGTGGGATGGCTTCGCGCGCGGTCGGGTGGTAGCCTGGCTGCCTCCTGATTGAAGCATCACCCCTTGCTATGCGTAGAACTTATTGGATCCAACAGTGCTTTTCTATTCTCACTTTGGCTTCGGCTGCATCGGCGCAAAACGGCGACCGTCCCAACGAAGAACAGCCGAGCCTACCCGCTGACTTGGTGATCCCAGCGGCGCCGGCGCTGACTCCGCAAGAGGCTTTGGATTCGTTCGTCTTGGCGCCGGGTTTCAAGATTGAGCTAGTCGCGAGTGAGCCCTTGGTCGTCGATCCGGTATGCATGGCGTTCGATGGCGACGGCCGCATCTGGGTAGCGGAAATGTTGGCGTACATGCCGAACGTGGATGGAACTGGCGAGGAAGAGCCGATAGGAAGAATCGCAGTGCTCTCCGACACCGATGGAGATGGAGCCTATGACCAGCGCGTTACCTTCTTGGATGGCTTGGTCTTGCCGCGCGCGGTCTTGCCCTATCGCGACGGTGCTTTGGTGATCAGTCCGCCAGAGCTTGCCTTTCATCGTGACACGGATGGCGATGGTAAGGCGGATACGAAGCTAGTGATCGCAAGGGGGCTTGGAGGCATCAGCAGTCCGGAGCACGCGATCAACGCTCTGCGTTGGACCCACGACAACTGGGTTCAATGCGCGCGGACTGGTGTGCGCTTCAAAGAAACTGGGGAAGGCTGGATCACTCAGGCTTTGAACGGCGGCGGACAATGGGGCTTGGCTTTTGACGAGGAGGGGCGTGCCTTCTTCAACACGAATAGCGATGCCCTGCGCGGCGATACGTTCTCCTCACACTACGCCGTGCGCAACTCCAACTTTGGCCGCGCTGGTGGCATGAACGTCCGTTTTGCCGAGGACCAATCGACTTGGCCCGCACGCATCACGCCAGGGGTCAATCGTGGCTATCGCGAAGAGACCCTGCGCGACGACTTCACCCTCCGAAACTTGACCGGGGCCTGTGGTCCGCTGGTGTACTTGGGCGCAGCGTTCCCGCAAGAGATGCATGGCAACGCTTTCATTGCTGAGCCATGCGGGAACTTGGTCAAGCGCTTCACGCTGCACCCCAAAGGCGATTGGGGTATCAGCGCGCGCAATGCATACGAAGGTCGCGAGTTCTTGACTTCAACTGACGAACGCTTTCGTCCGGTGAACCTCTACGATGGACCGGACGGCGCGCTGTACGTCGTTGACCTGTATCGCGGTGTGCTTCAGCACCGCCTCTTCGTCACCTCCTGGTTGCGCAAGCAGATTGAGTCACGGGGCTTAGAAACTCCCCTGGGCCTTGGCCGGATTTGGCGCGTCGTACACGAAGACTCCGCGCCCCAGGCCGCGAAGAAACTTGGAGATGCCACTTGGACTGAATTGGTGCAGGAACTCGATCACCCCAATGGAATGCGCCGCTTGTTGGCCCAGCGCTTGATCGTCGAAGATGGCGCAGAGGACGGGGACGCAATCGATCTCTGTCGCGAGAGCCTGCGAGAAGCAAAGACTGGCTTGGGGCGACTTCATTCGCTTTGGGCGCTGCAAGGCATCGCTGGACTGGATCAAGCATCGGCGCTCTTGGGTCTGCGGGACTCGGACTTGCGAGTTGTGCGGGCGGCACTACGCGCTTCGGAGGGGCTCTTGGCGACCGGGAACGATGATGTCCTGGACGAGTACCGCGTGATCTCGGCTTCTGCGGACATGCGCACCAAGCGGCAACTGCTCTTCTCGCTGGGGGAGGCGAATACCGATGCTGCGGATGACTTGATGGCTGACTTGCTCGTAGCCGATTGCTCGAACAAGGAGATACGCTCCGCAGTTCTCTCCGGCTTGATGCGCCGCGAGCTGCCCTTCCTACTTGGTCTCTTCGAGCGATCCGAATGGCTGGAAGAGAAGCCCGGGCGCAAAGAATTGGTCCGCGATCTTGCGCGTTGCATCACCCGCGAAACGCAACACGCTTCGATTGAGCGCTTGCTCATGCTGGTCGTACAGACAGTAAGGGCCGACGCTGAATCCCTAGGTTGGCGTTCCAAGGCGCTGATCCAGGGCGCACTCGACGGTCGTTCAAAGAACGGTAAGGGCGAGCTGCGACCGGTTCGAATGGCGCGTGAACCGGAACAGTTAGGCGACCTGCGCTCGCTTGCTGAACTTGAATTCGCCGAACCCGTACAGGAACTGTTACTCGGCCTCACTTGGCCCGGAGATCCGAACGGGACGACGGAGGAAGTGCGCGCACTCACGGAACTCGAGCAGGCGAGTTTCGAACGAGGCCGGCAAATCTATGGTGAGATCTGCACCGCTTGCCATCAAAGCTCGGGCAAGGGTCAAGCGGGCGTCGCGCCGCCGTTGCGCTACTCATCCTGGCTCGTGCAGGACGAAGAGACACCGATTCGCATTTTGTTGGGCGGTTTGGAGGGGCCCATTCAAGTCGACGGCAAGGACTGGAATATGGAGATGCCCGTGTACGATTCCAGCGCTTCGGATGTTGCGGCGGTGTTGACCTATGTGCGCCGCGAGTGGGGCCACACCTCAGATCCTGTCAGCGCCCAAGATGTCGAGGCGATCGCTAAGGAGTTGGCGGCTCGTGGGAGTGTCTGGACCGCAGCGGAGTTGAAGGCGGCGCAGGACGAGTGATCCGTTAGCGCTTGCGCGGCCTTTGTTCGCTGAGAGACTTCAAGTCGCGAACATGGATCTCGGCCCCGTCGCCGCTAGCTATCAGTCGGAAGAGTGGCTTCGCTTTGAGCGCTTGTTTGCGCGTAGCGATTTGCGTCACTCCGTTGACTTCAAGGGCGCAACGCAGGCCGTCGAAGCCCAAGCCAATCGAGTTCCATTCAGCGCTTTTGAACTTGGCCGCAGCGGCTGGCTTCACGCACCAACCATCATCTAGCTCCAATATTGCCGGGTCGTTCTCCTGGCATTGATGGGTCGCTCTCTCGTTTTGAAGTCGAAGGCTGAGTTCTCCTCCAGCCGCCTGCATCGCAAACTTGATCACAGGAGCAAGTTCCTCCGAGACCAAGAGTTGATCCTCTGCGGCTCCGGTCCAACTCTCCGGGAGTCCCGCACGTTCCCAGGCACGCTCGCCATGATCCCACAGGCGCAAATTCCGCCACTGCACGCGCGTGTCGTTCCCCGAGTGAACTTGCAGAGCAAAGAATCCTTCGAGGTTGTAGGTGTCGAAGAAGTCCGTTGTGGGGACTCCATTGATCCAAGCTTTGATCCATGGACCATTCGTCTCGATGCGGAAGCGATTCCAGCTTTGATAAGCGAAAGCTT
>JBLIOI010000071.1:0-25646 GCA_047639675.1 Planctomycetota bacterium
CTTGCGTGTTTGGAAGGGCGCTGGTTCCACCATCCTCTTCACTCCCGTGAGGAATACACCCTTCCCGATTCGATTGAGTCTACGAGCAGCGGCCTATTACGCGCCTCGGCAAAGCCTCTATTGGGCAGTTCAGCCAGACCGAGCCTTTCGCTTGCACTGACCATGAAGGCTTCGAGACCTAAGCCACCAAGCTCTAACAGGTCTGGACCCGCGAGCCGAACCTGGGACCTTGTACTGCCGGCTTCAACGTGACCAACGCGCTCTAAGACTACCCGCGTTCCTTAGCGGCGCTATTGGCGTCCCAAGAAGGCCGCAAGCAGTTCTTGTGCGGCTTGGCTTGGAAGCTTGCTTCCCGAACGGACTTCGCCTTCTAACTTGTCTGCGATCCCGCGCACGCCTTCGTCTTGATCAAAAGATCGCCGCAAGCGCTCCTGCACCTCTTGCCACATCCAACTTGCGCGCTGCTTGGAGCGCTTGGTTTCCAAGGAGCCGCTTGCGCGCAGCTTGTCTTGATGCTCTGAGATAGATTCCCAAAGTTCCGCAAGGCCTGTGCCCTCGAGGGCACTGACGCAGACAGCGTCGGGTGTCCAACCGGATTCTGAGCGCTGCATATAGTGCAGCGCGCTCGCGTACTCATTGCGCGCGCGCTCGGCGTTTGACTTGTTGTCTCCGTCGGCCTTGTTGATCGCGATCATGTCTGCCAACTCGAGGATGCCGCGCTTGATGCCCTGCAACTCGTCACCAGCGCCTGCCAACATTAAGACCAAGAAGAAGTCGACCATCTCGCGCGCCACGACTTCGGACTGCCCGACTCCGACGGTTTCAATCAGGAGCACATCGAAGCCCGCTGCCTCGCAGATCTGCATGCTCTCGCGCGTGCGCGCTGCTACGCCACCCAAGGTTCCCGAGGAAGGGGAAGGGCGGATGAAAGCGTTCGGGTCTTGGGCTAAGCGCCCCATGCGCGTCTTGTCGCCAAGGATCGATCCGCCAGTCACTGGACTTGTCGGGTCAACCGCGAGCACTGCGACGCGATGGCCCTGGGCCGTCAAGTGCGTGCCGAGCGCGTCGATGAACGTGCTCTTACCGACTCCCGGCACTCCAGTGATTCCGATGCGATCTGATTTTCCCGGGTGCTGAAGCAGTTCCCTTAAGAGCGCTTCCGCCTGCGCACGCTTCTTCGGGGCTTCGCTTTCAATCAATGTAATCGCCCGACCCAAGCTCGCCGGGTCACGCTGCAGCACGCCTTTGACGAGTTGTGCCAAGTCTTGAGCTTCCGGAGTCACGGAACTCACTGGCCAGCTTCTCCGTGTCCGAGCCTTTTTGAGAGTTGGTCAAGCAACTCACTGGCCGCGACGAATAGTTTGGTTCCCGGACCAAAGATGCAAGTGGCGCCCGCGGCGTAGACCTGTTTATGGTCCTGAGGCGGAATCACTCCGCCAGCCACGATCATGATGTCAGGGCGGCCGAGCTTCTTGAGAGCGTCGCGCAGGGCTGGAATCAGGGTCAAGTGACCGGCGGCCAAGGTGGAAGCACCCACCACGTGCACATCGTTCTCGACGGCTTGGCGCGCCGTTTCCTCGGGCGTTTGAAAGAGCGGGCCGACATCCACATCGAAGCCCATGTCAGCGAATGCCGTGGCGATGACCTTGGCGCCACGATCGTGCCCATCTTGGCCCATCTTGGCCACGAGGATACGCGGCCGGCGCCCCTCCGCTTTTGCGAATTCTTGCGCCTCTTTTTGGACCGCCTTCAGGTCATCGTTTGTGTCACCCACAGCAGCACTATACACACCACTGATAGACTGTACCTGTGCCGCGTGCCTGCCAAACGACTTCTCGAGCGCATCGGAGATCTCTCCAACTGTGGCGCGGGCTCGCGCGGCACGTACAGCGAGCTCCAACAGATTGCCTTCTCCGCTAGCGGCGCATTTCGCCAAATCTGTGAGGCAGCGCTCCGTTTGCTGCTCATCACGGTCTTCACGCAAGCGCCGTAAACGTGCAATTTGCGCCTCCCGTACTTCGCCAGCGCCCACCTGTCGGGTTGCAATGGTTGGTTCCTCAGCCAAGGCGTAGCGGTTGAGCCCGACGATCGTCTGCGTTCCGGAATCGATACGCGCTTGAGTGCGAGCGGCAGACTCCTCGATGCGCATTTTTGGCAAACCGGTTTCGATGGCCTTAGCCATACCGCCGAGCTTCGCGATTTCTTCCATGTGCTTTTCCGCGCGCGCGGCCAAGTCATGGGTTAAACGCTCGACGTAATAGCTCCCGCCCCAAGGATCGATCACGCGGCAGATGCCCGTTTCCATCTGGAGGTAGAGTTGGGTGTTGCGCGCGATGCGCGCGCTAAAATCCGTGGGGAGTGCCAACGCTTCGTCAAAGGAGTTGGTGTGCAGCGACTGCGTTTGTCCCTGCGTTGCCGCCATGGCTTCGATGCAGGTACGCATCACATTGTTGAGTGGATCTTGCGCCGTGAGGCTCCAGCCGGAAGTTTGGCAGTGCGTGCGCAAGGAACTCGACTTGGGGTTCGTCGGTTCAAAACGCTCAACGATCTTGGCCCACAGAAGGCGTGCTGCACGAAGCTTGGCGACCTCCATGAAGTAGTTCATGCCGATGCCAAAGAAAAACGACAGGCGTGGCGCAAAGGCGTCAATGGCGAGCCCTGCACGAACCCCGGCGTTCAAGTACTCAAGGCCGTCCGCTAGGGTGTAGGCCAATTCAATGTCGGCAGACGCGCCCGCCTCTTGCATGTGATAGCCGGAGATCGAGATGCTGTTAAAGCGCGGCATGTTTTTCGAGGTGTACTCGAAAATGTCGCCGATGATGCGCATCGAGGGAGTGGGCGGATAGATGTAGGTGTTGCGCACCATGAACTCTTTCAGAATGTCGTTCTGAATGGTCCCCGTTAGATGTTCCAGGGCGACGCCTTGCTCTTCGGCGGCGAGGATATACAGCGCCAGGATCGGAAGCACTGCACCGTTCATGGTCATCGAGACGCTCATTCGATCGAGCGGTATGCGATCCAGCAAGATGCGCATATCGAGGATCGAATCGATTGCCACGCCAGCCATGCCCACATCTCCTACGACGCGCGGGTTGTCCGAGTCATATCCACGGTGCGTCGCCAAGTCGAAGGCGATTGAAAGACCCTTCTGACCAGCCGCCAAGTTGCGGCGATAGAATGCGTTGCTCTCTTCGGCGGTTGAGAAGCCAGCGTATTGCCGGATCGTCCAGGGTCGCTGGACGTACATGGTGGGATAGGGGCCGCGCACATAGGGTGCGCTGCCAGGAAAGCTTCCCATGTGATCGGTATCGTCGAGGTCCTTAGCGCTGTAACTCTGACGTATGTCGATGCCTTCGGGCGTGGCGAGTGGCTGCGATTGACTCGCTGGCTGTTTGCTTGCCAGCGGCAAGTCTTGCCAAGCGATCTTACTGAAGTCGGGAAGCGAACTCATGCGCAGATCTCCTGTGAAGCGAGGACGCGTTCTAGTATTTCGAGCGCTTCGCAGCCCAGATGAATGTACTCGTCGATTCCTGCGGCGGACCACTCTTCACGTTTGTCGCCGGGGCGGCCAGCTAGCAAGATGGTCGCGCCGTGAGTCTTGAGACTCCTTGCCAAGGGAGTAGCGAATTCAAGGTAGCCTTTGTCGCTCGACGTGATCACGCAGAGAGTTGAGTTTGAGTTGATGAAAGCTTCGGTGGCCTTAGCAACGTCATCAAAGCCTTCACTGTCAATTGTTTGAATCCCAGCTACGGCAAGCAGGTTCGTAGCAAAGATCGCACGCGCACGGAATTCATGCGACTCGCCGATGTTGGCTAAGAACGCTTGCGGACGCAGGCCATGTTTTTCCAGGTGTGCATCACTCTTGTCGCGCAGAGCCTCGAAGGGTGCCGCTAGCCGGTCTACTTTGACGAGACTTTGTGTTTGCTCGCGCTCCAACTGCTCCTCTTTCAAGTCGGGGAACTCGCTAACGCCGACGATTCCTGGTTTGCGCCTCGCGACGAGTTGTGCCGCGACCGCTGCAACTTGCTGCACCTCGTTAGAAATCCAACCGGATTTGCGGGCTGCGCAGAGCCCGCCTCGCGCTTCGATCGCTTGAAAAAGCTTCCAGCCTTCACTGGCAATCTGTTCGGTTGCAGTTTCCATATAGCCGCTGCCAGCCGCAGGATCGCGAGTGGCACCCACTTGCGCTTCCTCTTCGAGCAAAGCCTGCGTGTTGGACGCCAAGCGTGTTGCGTTCGCGTCGCTCTGTCCCGTCGTGGCGTCAAAGGGGAGGGTGAGAATTGAATCGGCGCCACCCAATGCCGCGGCAAAGCTGGCTGTCGTTCCACGTAGAATGTTGACCCAAGGATCACGCTTCGCATAGGAACGTTCGGAAGGCTGCGCGTGGATGCGGACGACTTGTGACGAGTCTGATCCGCCACTCGCCGCTACCAATCGGGCCCAGGCAAAGCGCATGGCCCGCAAGGTTGCGATAGACGTGAAGAAGTCCGTATCGAGTCCCAGCTCGAACTCCAACTTGCCATAGGTCTCTGGCGTTGCGCCGAATTCACGCATGGCCTGCAATCCGCCAGCTAGCGCAATGGCTAGCTGCAAGGGAGGAGAGGCGCCGAGGCGCTGATCTTGAAGTGGCGACACCTGCAGGGTCGCCGAATCCCAATCAGCTCCATCCGTCGGATGCAGGCTAAGTGTGCGAGTGCCGATTACTTCCTTGAGTTGTGTCAGGCGCGACGCATCCATGCCAGATAGCCGCCAGCCGTCAATCCCGCGTTCCAATGCCGAGGACACCACGGATTCGAGATCACACTCCGAAGCCAAATCGAAAGCCTCATGTCTCTCCCAGGCTCTCTCGCTTCGCCCAGGGAAGACCGCCGGCGACTCGCAGCTGTCCGCATAGAGCGGTTCGATCCGCAAGCCATCGATTGTCGTGGAGACGAGTTTCTTTTCGAAGGAGGCACCTTTCAGTCCGTCTTCGACGGCCTGGCGCCAACTCTCGTATGTGGGGGATGTGTTCTTGGGTGTCACTTGTCGGGTCGCTTTCGCCAGGGGAAGTGCGCACGGATATTGGGCTCGGCCCAGGAGCTCAGCAGGGTACCATTTCGCGCGTGGAGAGCCCCCTCTCCATCGAACTGTCCCGATCCACAATCAATCCCAGAGGTGCCCCTTGGAGCGTCCCTTTCAAATCCTCGGCTTGCAGCAGATCGCGCTGGGAGCAGCAGACAAGCAGAAACTACGCCACCTCTGGGTCGACCTCTTTGGTCTAACGATCGAGGGGGAATACCGCTCGGAAAAGGAGAACGTCGATGAAGACATCGCTGTACTCGGAACGGGTGCGCAGCGTGTCGAGGTTGACTTGATGCAACCCTTGGACCCAGAAGGACGCATCAATGTCGCCAAGCCCGCGCTCAATCACATTGGCTTATGGGTCGACAACCTGGCTGTCGCGGTCGCTTGGCTGGAAGAGCAAGGCTTGCGCTTTGCGCCGGGCGGGATTCGCCAGGGGGCCAGTGGTCACGACATTTGCTTTGTACATCCAAAGGGCAACGAGGAGTTCCCCTTTGGCGGTGAAGGCGTTTTGATCGAACTCGTTCAGGCTCCGGAAGACGTGATCCAAGCCTCGCGGAGCTAATAGCTAGTGTTCACCGGCGTCCCAATGTGAGGTAGCTAGATTTAGTTCATCGTCGGCGGCCGGGAGGATTGCAGAATCCCAGCGCGCGAGGGATGGCAAGAATATGTGGATGCTCGTGCCTTCGTCTGGAGCGCTTTCGACGGTGGCGACCCCGCCGCATTGCCCGATGAATCCGTGGACCATGGAAAGGCCCAGTCCCGAGTTCTCGCCGCCCTTTGAGGTAAAGAAGGGCTCGAAGGCTCGCTCGCACTCTTCCGCATTCATTCCTTGTCCCGTATCGATGATCGATAGCTTGACGTAATTGAATTCGGGGTTGTAGCTCGGGAGTTCTGACTTGAGTTCGCCAATCTCGGACAGCCCCGTTCGTACGGTAAGTGTGCCGCCGTTTGGCATCGCATCGCGCGCGTTCAAGGTCAAGTTGATCAAGGAGCGTTCCAACTGATGGCGATCGGCGCGAATCGAGCCAATGAAGTCGTCCAGGTCGAGCACGACCTGGATCTTTGAGCCCAACGCACTCTTCAAGATCACGCTGACTTCCGTGATGACATCGTTCAGATTGAGTTCCTCAAAACACAAGATCTGCCGACGACCGAAGGCGAGTAGCTTCTTGACTAAAGACGCGCCTCGTTCCCCTGCGGAGCGGATGTGATCGATGTGCTCTTGAATAAGATCCTCGCCCTCGTTGTCCATTTCGATCAATTCGTTGTGACCGAGAATCGCCGTCAGTAGATTATTGAAATCATGAGCGACTCCATTGGCGAGTGCACCGACGGCCTGCAGCTTCTGAGCTTCGCGCAATTGTTGTTCGAGGCGTGTTTTTTCCTCGATGTCATAGACGGTTACCTGCACGACCTTGCGCCCGCCGAGGGGGTAGTGGCTGGCACGAATCTCAATCGGTGGACCAAAGGCCGAATGCTCTTCTGCCGAGTGGATGACCAAGTCCCCGACTCTTTGGAAGCGCGAGAGTCCATGCGAAAGGACTTCTTGATCTATGCCCGTTAAATCTGAAAAAGATTGTTCACGCAACTCCTCGATGGTGTTTCCGAAGTACTCAGCGGCGGCGGCATTGGCCTCCAAGATGAGGCCTGATCTCGGCTCGAGCAGTAACTGAATCGACGGGTTCTTCTCGAACATCTCGCGATAGCGTTGCTCGGACTCGGACAAGGCAGCATTGCCTCTCTGCACTTCAAGCTCGAGTCCGAGGGAGCGCTTGAGGGCGTAGAAAAAACCGGCTAAAAGGAAGCACAAGAAAATAAGACCGCTGCTACAGAGGCTCAGGAACCACCAGGCTTGCCAAAATGGCGCCTTTATGCTGAATACCGGTGTGCTGGCTATTGGGCTCCATGCGCTGCGTTCGACTCGCGCTTGAACTTCCAGGTGGTAATCGCCAGGAGGCAGGTGGGTGTAGCGCAACTGACCAGAGCCAATCGGTCGTTCCGCTAACCACTCTTGATCGAAGCCGACGAGTCGCGCGCGCATGATCGGGGCTCCTCCGTTGCTGAACGATGCGGAGCGGATTTGAAACTCGACGTCTGTGTAGCTTTCCAGCTTGATGTGTTGACCAAGCTGAATTGTCTCGCCCGCAGATCGCATGTCGAGGATGTTCAACTTCGGAGGGAGTTGCTTCGGCAGCAGTCTTCTGTTGAACAGGGATAGCCCTCCGTTGGTTCCAACCCAAAGATTTCCTTTCGAATCCTCTATCAGTGCAGCTCGATTGACTTCGTTGCCAAGCAGGCCGTCTCTGATTCGATACTGGTGGAGTTCCTCGCCATCCCAGCAGTAAAGGCCGTGACCCGTCCCCAGCCAAAGATTTTCGGCTGCGTCTTGGAGGATTGCATACACCGGCGCACCGACCGCATAGGGAGCGACTACAGGTTCAACCTGATCGTCGATCAACTCGAGTAGTCCGGCTGCGCTTCCGATCAGAGTTCGACCTGAGCTGGTGACGAAGGTCGAAAACACATCGAGCCCTTGCGTGCCTTCACCGGCAGTTACTGTTCTCCAACCGCCCTCTGTCTTGAGCGCCAATCCGCCTTTCCTCAGCGCGGCGTACAAGGTTCCTTGCGGGCAAGAGAACAAGCGGCGAGCCCCCATTGCCCTGTAAGTTGCGTCGTTCTCGAGGAGTTTGCCGTCGCGTACCTCGCAGATCATGTTCTCCGTGCTGGCCCACAGAACTCCGTTGGCATCGTACATAACGGAACAGCAGTGATGGCGAGCGGCCGAGTCGAGCCATTTCAATCCTTCCGCGCGGCTCCAATGACCGAGCCCTAGCGCTCCTGCGGCGATCCAACAGCCGCCATCAGGATCTCTTTGAAGATCGAGGACACGCGTCATATCGAAGATCTTCTCTCCGGTCAGGTCGAACAGAATCGTCTGCGTGACGACGCCGCTCTCAAGCAGACTCAGTCCAGTGTTGTGACCCAATAGGAATACGTCGGGGGCGAGTTCCTCCAGCGCACTCACTTCATCGTCCAGCAGGCCGTGGTTTCGATCGAAGCCAGAGAATTGCTGCGGCGGAATAAGCGTTACTCCACGTCGGGAAGAAACCCAAATGTTGCCTTCTCGATCGCGCATGATGCCCGTCGTACCACCGGATACGAGACCGTCGTTCTTCGTGATCTGTGCCAACTCTCTTGTCTCGCGATCGAAGCGCCAAGCGGAGAATACAGTGCCGATATGGATCGTGCCGCTGCCGTCAGAAACCATGAAGGAGTGGAAATTAGGCGTCAGCTGCAGTGGCCCGCTAGTTATCGGGAAGCGGGACAACTTGCCTTCTTCAAGGCAACCGATCCACTGGTTGGTCACCATCCAAATTCGTGGATGGCCACCGGCGTCTTCCACGTCGATTGCCTTGATAGGGCCGTCGGAAGTGTCGAGCTGATAGAGGGGTTCAAAGAACTCCTGTTCGGGCCGCATGACCTCTAGGCCGTAGCTACCGCCGATATAGACATGAGAGCCCCATGACTCCATGGTGGAGATTTTATGGCCCTCACACTCGGGGTCCCGGGTGGCTTGGCTCCAATGATCACCATCGAGGAGTAAGACGCCCTCGGGATTAGCGATGGCGATTCGTTCGCGGCCATCCTGTATGCCAAGGCACAGGATCTGGCCGCTGGTGCGGGTCCCGGACGAAGACTGGGGAATCGGGATAGAGCGCCAAAGGCCTCCCTCAAACAGGCCGAGGCCGAGCTTGCGATCCGAAGGCAAGGACCAGACCCGGCCAGTCTCGCCGAGGGCAATTTGCATCGGAACGAAGTTGGAGGAGAGCTCACCGCCAAACTTGTACTCGTCCCAGACTGTTCCGTCGTAGGCGAAGATTCCACTCTGGGTCGAGAACCAAATCCGGCCGCTTTCGTCTTGAGCGAGATCGGTCACACGAACATCGGGCATGCCCGCGCGTTCATCGATCCGTTGCGTCTGCAACCGCTGAGCATCGGTGATCGCGGAGAACAAACTGAGCGCCAAGAGCGCAAGCGCACAGCGAGTCAACGTTTCCTGAAAGCGATTTCGCAGCGCTTTGTGTACGGGAGAAATTGTCATCGGCCACATGATAGACTGTTATTAACCGTCCATAACTCTTTGCCTAGCTTAGGGAGGCTCCTTGCGGTATTCGAAAGGCTTTTATCACCAACCTGCAGCTTGGCCGTCTTTTCTAGACTCCGAGGCGCCGTAATAGACGCCCGTGACCGGGTCGCGCAGGACAGCTTGGTAGCCTCCATAGGGACCTGACTTCCAAACGACCCGGTGCTTACGCTGGACCAGATCACGGATGACCTCGTAGTCGAAGCCCGATTCAAGCGAGACTTCCCCACCATCTGTCATCATCTCGCCCGTTGGCTGTGAAGAGCCGCTGTGCAAGATTCTAGGCGCGTCACCTGCCTCCTGGAGGTTCATTCCAAAGTCCACGAGGTTGATCACGACCTGCGCGTGGGCCTGGGGCTGCGTGGCGCCGCCCATCACCCCAAAAGCGACCCAGGGCTTTCCGTCCTTGGTCAAGAAAGCCGGAATGATGGTGTGGAAGGGGCGTTTCCTCGGCTCGTAACTATTTGGCCTGCCAGGAGTTAGGTCAAAGAGCTCGCCGCGGTCCTGGAGGATGAAGCCGAGTCCGGGAGGCGTCATGCCCGAGCCCATCCCGCGGTAGTTACTTTGAATCAGAGAGACCATATTGCCCTCTTCGTCTGCAGTAGAGAGGTAGATGGTGTCACCTGATTCCAGAGCCGGGTTACCTGCAGCCATGCGTCTTTGGGACTTCTCTGGGTCGATCAGCGCTCGCCGCTCTTTTGCGTACTCCTTCGAGATGAGGCTACGCACAGGGACTTTTGCCATGCCCATGTCCGCGTAGAAGCGGGCACGATCCTCGAAGGCCAATTTCTTGGCCTCAACGAAGTGGTGCACGTAGTCCGCGCTGCCCGAACCCATCTTTGCAATGTCGTATCCCTCGAGGATGTTTAAGATCTGCAATGCGGCGATTCCCTGGCCATTCGGTGGCAATTCCCATACATCGACACCGCGATAGTTGGTCGAGACGGGCTCGACCCATTCCCCGTGATGCTCGGCCAAGTCGCTCTCGCTCAAGAATCCGCCTTGCTCTTGGATATAGCTCGCCATGGTGCGCGCAATGTCCCCCTTATAGAAAGCATCGCGTCCACCATCCGCGAGCTTGCGCAAGGTGTTTGCGAATCCAGGATTGCGCCATAACTCGCCCTTGCGAGGTGCGCGACCATCAATGGTGAACTGTTCGACGAAGCCGGGGAACTGCGAGAGCTTGGGCGTACTGAGAGCCCAGTAGTAAGCAATCAACTCCGTGATCGGCGCGCCTTCCGTTGCGTACTCAATCGCCGGCGCCAAGATTTCTGACATTGGCCGCGAGCCAAAACGCTCGTGCAACGCAAACCAGCCATCGACGGCGCCGGGCACTGAAACGGGCAGGGGGCCGTACTTCGGCACTTTCGTGATCCCCTGGTCCTTGAAGTGCTGCAAGGTCAAGTTCGCAGGTGAGCGGCCGCTACCGTTGTAGCCGTAGAGCTTTTGAGTCTTCGCATCCCAGATGATTGCGAACAAATCGCCGCCCATCCCGTTGCCAGTGGGTTCCACCAAGCCCAGCAGAGCGTTCGCGCAAATCGCCGCATCGATCGCGTTACCGCCAGCCTTTAATACGTCAAGGGCTGCTTGCGTGGCGAGCGGTTGGCTCGTGGCCACCATCCCGTGTTTCGCAATTACTTCCGACCGCGTGGCAAAGGCGCGCCCGGTGATTCGGTCTTGAGCTAAGACGGAAGAGGCGAGGATGGTGCTGAATAAACCTATAAGTAGGCATGCTGTGACAATCGGAGCGTCCATTTTATCCTGGGCTGGCGCGGGTCGGGAACGCCACGAATCCTATGGCGTTCTCGACTAGTGCACAATCCATGGGCTGCTAGGCGAACCAGTCAAGTACCGATGGGAGGGCTTTTTTGAAGACGCGCACCATGCCCAGATCGCCAGATTCATCCTGGAGGTTGTGCGCAGCAGTAGTCGAGCCGCCCGCGCCGTAAGTAACCGAGGGCGAGGCCCCGGAGGCAAAATAGCCGACGGCGACGTCAACCTCGCCAATAGAGATTGCGCTCCATGACGTGACACCTGGGCCGATGGCTGACCAAATGAAAAGTCCCACGCCGAGACCAGAGAAGGAAACCAGGCCAACTGTGGCAAGCCCAAAGGCAGGCTTGCCGTAAGCGAAGATTCCGCTCGCGATGGCGTCAATCGTGATGTCGCCCATGGCTATCCAGCCTGGCACGTCGCCAGGGTTGCCCCTGCTTCGGTGGACCGCTGATGATATGCGCGAGCGGATATCCGATGAATCGTCTCGGTGAAAGGTGTTCCTAGGGTTGACCCGAATTCATCAGGCAAATTTGCAAGGCCAGTCAAGTGCAGAAGGAGCAGCGCAATCGACCTTGAAGCGCCATGAGCCGTCGGCCTTCTGCTGTTTCCTTCCTTTGATCGATGATCGCTTGTCGCTCTGCATGGTACTCCGAATCCTGCGATCCCCTATAATGGGAGCGATCTCCCAAATCTGTACATTGCGCGACTGATGCTCAAATCCGTATTAGCTTTTTTTCTTAGCGCCGTTGCGTTGGGCTCGGCTGCCTTCGCCGCACCCATCCAAGAGTCAACTTCCGATGCGGAGTGGGGGCCTTGGTCAGTCTTGCTGCCCCTCGACTGTCCCGGTGGAGGAAAGGATGTGGCGACGGTTCTCTCGCCGGAGAAGGCGATGAAGACTCTACGCCTGGGTGGTTCCGGACCGGACTTTTCACGCAAGCGGCGCGGTAAGGATGGCTACGATATTCAATGGAAGCTTGCACGCACGAGTGAAGTCGCTGCACCTGACACCGAGATGGTTGACTTCCTCGCGTTGATGCCTGAGTCCTACAAAGAGAATCGTGGTGCGGTTGCGGCAAAGGCAGCGGCTTTTGCACACCGTACATTCGACAGTCCACGCGATCAGCGCCTCGCTGCTTCATTCGGTAGCGACGATGGTTGTCGCGTTTGGCTTAATGGAAAACTGATTCTCGAAAAGGCCGTTGCGCGCGGTCTTGATCCCACCAATGACCCGCTTGTCTTGGACTTGAAGGCTGGGATCAATCACCTATTTGTCAAGGTTTGCAACGAAGGGGGAGCATGGAGTTGTCAGTTGATTAAGGCGCAGGGGCCGGAGAAGCAAGCGCCGCCCATTGATCAGAAGGCGATCAATGAAGCGATCAACAATGGCGTGTCGTACTTGATGCAATGCCAGAACTTGGACGGATCCTGGTCTCACGTCGCGGACCCCTATCGGAACGGACAAACAGCTCTCTCTGTTTACGCTTTGCTCAAGGGTGGATTGCCGGAGAGCCACCAAGCCGTGCGGCGCGGAATTGAGTTCTTGAGAACGAGCCCTCCCAAGAAAACCTACTCCGCTGCTTGTCAAATCCTCGCATTGGTATCCACGAACAATGACGAGCACACGGATTGGATCCTGGAATTGGCGGACAGTCTTGCCGATTGGCAGGAGCAAGGTTTTGGTTACCCGTCTGCGCAGACGGACTTGTCGAATACCCAATACGGGGCCTTGGGTTTGTGGACTGCCCAAAAGGTGGGGTTCAAAACCTCGGATCGAACTTGGTTGGCTCTCTTACGTGAAGCATTGAACCATCAAAACGAGGATGGCGGCTTTGGCTATCGACTCGGCGAAGTATCGACGGGGTCGATGACAACAGCTGGCCTGACGATCGTTGCAATTTGCCGTGATGGCTTCGGAAGCTCGGGCTTCCCTTCCCAGGTGCGCAAAAGGGCTGAGACCTCTACGGAGGAGGGCTTACAATGGCTTGCGGATAATTTTCAGAGCGATAAGAACCCGAAGGGGAAGGCCGGAAACGGCGAGCAGTGGAAGCACTACTATCTTTATGGACTTGAGCGCCTAGCGGCCCTACTCAAGATCAAAGAGATCGGACCCTATGATTGGTATCGCCAGGGCTCGAACTTCTACGTGAGGAGTCAGGGCGCCGAGGGCCAGTGGTCCACGAAGTATGGAGCCGACCAGCCGAATACCGCTTTTGGCGTGCTCTTTCTTGGCCGCGGAACTGCGTCGCTCACCGGAGTTAAGCTCTCGAAGGTGGCCTCGCGAACCTACGTGACAGAAGCTGCCAAGGGCGACGTAGTCATGCGTGCTAGTGGCGACTCGCCCCTCAATCTGTGGCTCTCTGAGTTTCCAGAGGCGACGCTCGAGCGATACTCACAAGAGCGAACGGGGGGCTTTGGGCTCTACATCGATCGCGTGGAGTACGTTGCGGACGGAGAGCTAGTCGAGACCGTGACCGCCGACCCCACGAAAGCTTGGAGCTCAGAAAAATTTGCGACGCGCTATCAATTCCCAAAGCGTGGCAAGCACACGGTGCAGGTTCGGACCTACCTCGCCGGCGATCCGCTTGAACCCACGAAGGCGCCAACTGTCCTGGAATCTCCGCTACTCGAAGTGAGTGTGAACCAGCTGATGGAGGATTGGATGCTGCAGTACCCTGCGGATGAGCTGTTGAACTTGGCGTTAGGAGAGCGTGCAACGGCTACATCAACATCCATGCGCAACGGCGGGCGCGATCCGAAGTTCGCCTTCGATGGCCTGATGGGGACGGCTTGGATCTCCGCGCAGAACGACCCTAAACCGACCTTGTCAGTGGAGTTTAGGCGCGGATTCCGAGCGGATCGGGTGGTTCTTAGCCACGCTTCAAGCACTCTGTTGTGGCGCAATCATTTTGATCGAGCGACGAAAGTTGAAGTGTGGCTTGGCCCCAAGCGTGGACCCTTTGTGTTCGATGTGGATGCCAACGAAGAGCACAAGAGTGTTCTCATTCTTCCCCGCACCGCCAAGATCACAGATCTCTCCATCCACATTCTCGAAAGTGAGTCGGGCACCAAGTGGCCTGGTTCGGTTGGTTTCTCTGAGGTTGAGTTGCGGCTCGGTGATTAGTTCCCTCTGGCCAATTCGGCTTCGGCCGCTATGAAGCCGAAGGCGGGCCAGAAGGTCTCGGCAGTCACTCGGGTGAACAGTTCATGGGCTTCTTCATCTCTGCCATGAGCTTGATGCCAAGCTCCCAAGCCAAACCCAACGGTGGCCGCATTTAGTTTTGCTGGGACCAATTCGCCGAGAATTTCATCCTCGCTGAGTTCGCCCTTGAATAGTAGAAGCAGGCGCTGATAGCCGCTGTTCTCCAGGATGTCCATTTCTGTGTGGATCTCATTCAGGAGCGCATCGGCTTCTTCTTCGCGATCCAGGCGCCAAAGCGTCAGGACGGTCCAATAGGTCGTTGCAACAAACATGTCATCGTTTACGCGGCTGAAGTACAGGCAGCGTGTCCATGCTTCCATGGCTGCGTCGTAGTCCTCTTCGAGATAGCGCGCGAGCCCGAGGTGATAGTCGATGTTCGAACGCAGGGTAGACCGCGGAATGTCGAACTTGTTTGGAGCGCCGTCTTGTTCGTAGACATCGGGAACGTCGCGGGCCAGGAACGTGGCTTGGCTGAGATCGGAAATCGCGGCACGCAGGTCTCGAGTCGTCAGGTAGCGATGGCCGCGATGTCGCAGCAAGCGATAGCTCTGGGGATTGTCGCGCAATGCCAAGCTGTAGACTTCAATGGCATCGTGGTAGCGACCGAGATACGCCAAGCGCCGTCCATGCCAGACGGCTGCATTCTCGTCCTTTGGATTAGCTCGGTGCCTGGCCTCGGCGCTGCGCAGGTCGGCTTCGAGTTTTGTTCGTCGTTCCTGCGGGATCGCAGGTGCGCGCAATTCCATGCCCGAGAGCGAGAGGCACTCTACCCCTGGGGCCAGACCCTTCGGCCTCGAAAAAGCGGAGCAAGAGGCCAAGGATGTGACGAAAAAGAGAGTGATGGAGATCTGGTGGATATTCTTCATGATCGAGGAGGGCTAAGCTGCCGAGAAGAGGATCATGTTCTGGGGGGTCCCCGTCAATCACTCGCTTTGCTTGAAGCGGCCATGCACCATGTCGACTTGACCAGAAAGCCCGCGAGCGAAGATGAAGGATCTTGACCAAGCCCGGAAAGCGATCGATGACATTGATCGCCAGTTGATTGCAGCCCTAGCGGCGCGCATGAAGCTCGTGAGTTCTGTTGCAGCCATCAAGAGTGACGATCCTGACGTGCCGCTCCGTAATGATGAGCGTGAGCGGGAAGTGTTCGACGCTTGGGCTCTTGAGGGCCAGAAGTTTGGCCTATCCCCTTATTTCCTGGGTCGAATCCTGCGTGAAGTCCTGAACTACTCGCGGCGCGATCAAGAGAGCCTCCTGGGCAGTGGGATAACTCCCGAGGCCCCCAGTAGCGTGCGTGTTGCCTACCAAGGCGCGCCAAGCTCCTACAGCGATTTGTCGATCGAAAAGCTCTTCATCTCTCGCTCGACCTCGGTGCGTGAACGCATTGGCCTGCATAGCTTCAAGGCTGCACTCGACGCGCTCGAAGCTAGCGAAGTTGAATACGCGCTCTTGCCCATCGAAAACACGATCGCCGGCTCAATCGTTGAAGTTCATCGCTTGCTTGCGGAGCGCCAAGTACACATTGTTGACGAGGAGTATTGGTTGGTCGAGCATGTGCTCGCTGGCTTGCACGGTTCCAGTGTCGAGAGCCTCAAGGTCATTCGTTCGCATCCAGTTGCTCTGCAACAGTGCGAACAGTTCACGGGAAGTTTGGTGGGCTGCCGGGCAGAGAGCTATTACGACACGGCAGCTTCGGCGCACTCGGTTGTTGAGGCAGGCGACCCAACCATTGGAGCGATCTGCTCAGAGCAAGCGGCTCTGCGCGCGGGGCTCACCATCTTGCAGCGTGAGATCGCCGACCGCACTCACAACACGACACGCTTCGTCTTGTTGGCGCTCAACCCAGAGCCCGTCGATGCTCGTATCGCCGCCAAAATTTCGCTCCTATTCACCGCCGATCACCGCCGCGGCGCGTTGGCTGCTTGCTTGCAAAATTTTGCGGACGAGGAGATCAATCTCTGCAAGCTGGAGAGCAGGAACCTGACAGATAGCCCCTGGGAGTACCTGTTTCACGTGGACATCGAAGGCAACCTTGAGGACCCGCGTCTGACCAGCGCGCTGAAGAAACTCGAGGAGCACACGAACTATCTACGGGTGCTCGGGTGCTATCCCAACCGCACCGCTCAGGAATCTGAATGGGGCCGCTAGGCATATAATTAGATTGCTTCCGGCGCTTGACTCCAGTCCCAGAGCCTAAGGTCCGAAGAAGGGCTTGATGAATAATGCCAATCCTAAGCCTGGAACCATGCTGCGAATTCCCCGTTGTACTGTTTATCCAGCCCTCGCCGTGATTTTGATCAATGTCTTGATTGCGCTTCCAAGCAGAGGCTCAGAGTCTCAGAGCCATGGCGCGGCAGCACGAGCCCGTGCGGCATGTGCTCAAATGGGAGAATCGGCTGAATTGCAAACCAAGTTCACCCAACCATCAAAGCGCTCAAGCGCTAACGAGTAGGGAGCTCTCGACCTCATGAGAATTCCCCGTTGGACAACGTACCCCGCGATAGCGCTTCTCTTACTGATTGCAGTGGCTGCACTTCCGAGTGGGCGCAAAGATCGAGGGGCAGCACAGCGCTCAAGATCAAGAGCCTATGTCACCGGCGATGCGTTGCAGAGCAGCATGCGGATGACGAAAGAAGAACGTCGCAAGTTGATTGAGTTCTTACCGATCGATCACGTGAAGGACGGCAGCGTTGAATACACCAAGGCTGTGCAGGAAGCGATTCATGCCTGCGCTGGCGGAACGCTTGAGATTCCGGAGTACCCGGTTTCCGTCGGGGAGCTCATTAGCGACAAGTAGGGCTTTGCGCCGAAGTTAGTTCGTCCAGTCGACAGACAGCGCCTGCGTCAAGTTGAACCCGACACTGCACGGGCCTGCTGGATCGCGAAACCAAAGTTGATAGATGCGGGTGTCGCCCGCGCTAACAGAGCCGAGCGTTGAAATACTTGGGTCGCCTAGATCGGGATAGCTGGAGAGCCCCGCAGATGCGGTGACGATCGCCAGGCGTGTCACCGCCGCGCCCGCACAGCGCAAACCATCGCCGAAGAGAGAGCCAAGACCCGCGTTCAAAACGGTCTCGCCTTGGAAGTAGAGGCCGGGCGTGCTCGCAGGTAAACCGCTTGCAGTCAAAGCGAAACTGTCAATCGTGGTGCTTGGTGTACCCGAGTAAGACAGCAGTGCGCCGCTCGCGGAAGAGTTGAGGCAGCCTTCCCCAGTCCCTCCTGTGTTGCCACAGGGGCAAGCGCTACCGGTGTTGTCACCGAAGCAGAAGGAACTCACCCCATCGGCTGGAAAGTCCAGGCGAAGCAGGCCGTCGAGGTGCGGAAGGGGAATCAATCCGAAGCTCCCTCTTGGCCCAGCGACCAGCTCCGAGGGCGGCAAGCCGCTATCGAAGAGTTGCGTGACGACCATGGCAATTGTGTCAATCGTCGCGACCATGCCCTCTGCGCCGAACAGCACGCCTCCTGGACCATTGGAGATGCTCCAATTTCCGCCAGTGACGGTGACGCAGGTACCACGAACCATCAGTCCCTGGGGCTTGAAGCTTAGTGGGACCGAGCCCGTTAGCGAGAAGTTTGCCAAGTCGACGACGCCTAAGGCGGAATCCCCAAATCGCGCCAGGTAGAGGTTCAAGCCATCCTCTGACAATGCCATTTGATAGGGGTCGGAGCCCGAGTTGATGGCGCCCGTGAGCGCCGAAGCAACGCCTGCGTTGCTAATGCGTACCAACTGATCCCCGTCCTTGCATGTCACGTAGACTTCCGAGCTATCCGCCGCAAATAGGGCTCGGAAAGGAAAAGTTGGCGTGGCTACGGTTGAAGTCAAACTCCAACTCGCAGTGTCGATCAGGTCGAGCGTATTGGTAAAGCTCCCACAGACGGCGAGTGTTCCGCCATCCGGACTAAGGGCGATGCCACTAGCCGGTCCGAACATGTAGACGAATGTGCTTCCCATATTGCCCGTCAACAACTTGGGGCCCGCGGTACTGAGCGAATTGAGGTCGATGCGCCAGATTCCGTCGCCTGTAACCACGGAGATGTAAGCAAATTGACCATCGGGTGAGATTGCGACTTCTGCAGCGCGAGTCGAGATTGCGACCGAAGTGGAAGTCATGGTTCCCAAATCGATCACGGAGGCGAAGGTCGAGTCTAGGTTGGCAACGACGGCTTTCGTCCCGTCCGGAGTAATGGCGACTCCACTGGGCCGATCGCCGACGGGAACGACGCCGATCACTAGGTTTGTGGTGAGGTCAAGTACGGTGGCGTTGTCGGATAGAATATTGGTTGTGACAGCAAAGCTACCGTCAGCACTGATCGCCACGCGACGTGTCTTGTCAGCTTCGGCGGGGGGGCCCGAGGCAACCTTGGCTTCGAGGAAGCCACTGGAACCGTTCGTGTTGACGACGAGCAGATCTTCGCCGAAGTTGACAGCGACCATGGCGGCGCGCGGCCCTGTCGGAGAAACGCCGCCGATCGCACAGGAAATAAGGTTGTTGAGATCTTTGACGATTGTCTCTGTAGCAAAGCTAATCAAACTGCCGCGAAAACCCACAGCCAAGGCGTGCTGTCCGTCGGCGGTGGTGTAGAGCTGATTGACAGACGCCGTGTTGAGGCTGGCAGATACGGCATTTGTGACCAGGTCAACCACTACGCAGGCGTTTTGGATCGAGCAAATGGCTTGTGTTCCGCTGTTGTTGATCGTGATAGGCGTGAAGGTCGGAAAGCCAATGTTGATGTTCTTAGTGATCGTTTGAGTGGCAACATCAATCACTGAACAGGAGGTCTCTGGAAAGAAGTGAGATGCGACTGCTGTCACTCCGTTGGGTGCAATCGACACACCGATCGGTCGCGCGACGCTGGCCACCGAATTGACGGTGCCGAGGGTTAGGTCAAAGAAATCGAGCTCATCATTCAGGAAGTCTGGGAAGATGAGAGTTCTGTTGTCCGCAGCTATTTCGAATTGCGTGAAGCTGACAAACGACACTCCGTTTTCTGGAGTGAGTGAAATTGTCGCGGAGAAGCCAGCGCCGGGAATGCGGAAAGTCTCTGTCGCAGTTGCGATGTCGATGACTGAGATGCTCCCGTCGATCGTGTTGCTGACTGCAGCGAGAAGCCCGTCAGGAGTGATGCGGACTCCTCCCGGCTGGTCGCCAATGTTCACAATAGCAATCTCAATGCCCGTGCTAAGGTCAAGGATCGAGGCCGTGTCTTCAAATATATTGGCCGTAACGACATGGATTCCATCGGAGGAAACGGCAACACCTTGAGGCGATCCGGACACGTCGATCGTTTGCAAAACGGCGCGTGTCGCAGCGTCCAAGTCCACAACGTTCTGGGTCAAAGTGTGCGCAATAAGAATCTTGCTGCCATCGGAAGTGAAGACGACGCCAGCGGGCAGGTCGCCTTCGGGCTGGACTCCGGTGAATACGGTTGTCACAGCAAAGTTTTCGCAAGCCGATGAACCTGCTGCGAATTGAGGTCCGACTTGAGTTGCGCTCTGGTTCGCGAAGGGGGCGCGCCGGCGCAGAATAGCTTCGACTTCGCTCGGATCAACGAGCCATTCGAGGGGACGTCCCATGTTGCCAGTAGGCGAATCAACAGAGTGAAGCTCCTGTTCGCTCGCCGCCGATTCCGACAGTCCTACCGAACTGATAAAAAGCAGCGCGCTAGCCCATGCGCTGAAACTCAGGATGCTGGGGATCATGGATAACTCCGTTTCGTTATTATCCCTCGTGGAGGGAATGTCCAAGCATCAGCCTAGCAGACCTTGAACATTTGGGAGTATTGAGAGCGTTATACTCCCCCGATGGGGTCAATGTCCTATCGCAGGAGCGATCCGGTGCCGTTTCGTTTGGTCTGGAGCTGACGGTCAGCTGCTGTTCGAGATCCAGGGCGAGAAGCATCGAGATAGCTTCGCCCGCGAGGTTGAAGGCGTCTTCGATGTCGACGGATTGAATGATCTCTTGATTGGTAGTAACAACTGGGACAACCGTCGCGGTCGCGTGATCATCCACAGCGGGCGGAATAGCGAGCTCTTGCACTCCTGGCTCGACGAGGACCCTACCGATCAGTTTGGTTCGACGGTTTCAGCTAGCGGTTCGCCCAAGCAGCGCCTACTTGTTGACGGTGCAATGGGCGCAGGGGCCGGCGGGCGTGTGATCAGGTTCCGCTTCTTTGAAAAGGAACGGCGCTTCGTTGAACACTTTCGAGTCGAGGCGGAAGAGAAGGATGGTAACTTCGGACGCTTCTTCTCTCTGGTTATTGGAAACTCAAACGGCGACGGAATCGAAGACGTCTACGCAGTAGACTTCAACGCAAAGGCTGGAGGGCTAAATAGTGGTCAAGTGCGAGTCCTTTCAGGAGCCGATGGCAAGGAGCTCTGGCGGCGAGAGGGTCAAGCAGGAGAGGGCCTGGGGATAAGCAAAGCGATTGCTGGCGATGTGGACGGCGACGGATTGGCGGACCTTGTCAGCGGCGCGTGCAAGAACTTCGGGGCCGCAGTGTCCGGCGGTGACACTACTTGCTGTCGAGCAAGGATGGTAGCGTTTTGCGTTCCTGGCTTTGCACCCTAGTCAGAGCTCGTATGGGCTTCGACTCAACAACGCTTCGCGATTGCGACGGTGATGGCCGTCGGACTATCTCTTCACCGCAACTTCGAGCGCCGTGTTCGGTGTGAACGCTGGCTCCGTCTATCTCGTTCCGAGCGTTGAGCAGGAAATCGAGCGCAAGCAGTCGTTAGTGACTACTGGAAGCGGGGGCCGAGTCCTTGGACAACGTGACCTGTAGTAGAGATGACTGTCGCCGCCCCTGTAGAGCGATCGATGCTTAGGACTTCTCGATCGATACTGACGCCAAATAAGGTGTTCGTTGTCACGTCGTAAGCCAGTCCGTTAACCACGTCGATGCCCAATGAGCCAATCGAGGTACCCACACCCGTCGAAGTGTTCAAGCTAATGAGATCGTCGGAGATCACGCTGGCGCCGTAGAGCGTGCTGGTCGACGTATCGTAAGCCAAGCCACGAACGCCGGTGAAGCCGTGCAAACCGACGGATGAACCCGCTCCAGTTGTCGTGTTGATCGTAATCACTGTATTGGTGACGATATCGGATCCGTACAGTATGTCGTTCACCGGGTCGTAGGCGAGTCCTTCCACCGCACCGAAGCCCAACTCTCCGATGGGAAAGCTCGAGCCGGTACTCGGGTCGACAAGTAGCAGTTGATCCCGCCAGCTGTCGGTGCCGTAGACCTTGTTCGTGTTGATGTCTACGGTTAATCCGTAGACGCTATGCAACCCCAAAGCTCCAACTGCATTGAGCTCGTTGTTCGTGGGGTTGATCGTGATCAACTCATTTGTACCCACCGAGAGAGTTGACTTGGAGGACCCACGCAAGCGATTGGAGTTGGCGTCGAAGGCCAAGCCGCGCACGCGCTCGAAGGCCAGATTACTAACCAAGGCTCCGACGCCGGTCGCCGTGTTGATTGAGATGCTCCGGCTGGTGCCCGTATCCATCGCATAGAGCGTATTGGTCAGCGAGTCGAAGGCCAGGGACTCCACATCGCTGAAGCCGATGTTGCCGACGATGGTGAGCGCGAAGGTTTGCGGATGAACCCAGACGAGCTCGTCGCTGGTGTTGTCCACAGCGTAGATTCGGTTGAGGGTCGGATCAAAGGCCAAGCCCTCAAGGCTGCCAGCTGTCAAGGTTGCCGCCGTAACGCCGGCGCCGGAGACTGTGTTGATCAGCAGCAGCTCATCCGTTGCGCTGTTGAGTCCAAAGAGCCTGTCAGTTAGTGAGTCGAATGCCAATCCGCGAACATCGGTGTGCCCCAAGGCTCCGATCGCCGAACCTGCTCCGGTGATAGCATTGATGGCGAGCAGCTGATCGGACGTCGAGTCCGTTCCAAACAGAGTGTCTGTATTTGGATCGTAAGCCAAGCTCTCGATGTCGTCGTATCCGAGGGTGCCGACTAGAGTGCCAGCGCCAGTGGACTCATTGATCGTTATGAACTGGAAGGTGCCGATTTCGGAGCCAACGAGCGTGGTCGTCGCGCTGACAAATCCAAGCGCCCGCACTTCGCCGAAGCCCAAAGCACCAACGCTCGTTCCAGCGCCAGTCGATCTATTGATCGTCAGTAGTTCGTCTGTCGATCGATTTGCTCCATAGAGCGTATCTGTCCCCGAGTCATATGCCATGCCGCGAACATTGTCGAAGCCAAGAGCACCGATTGGTGTTCCTGTACCCGTGGAGACGTTGACAGACATGAGGAAGTTAGTCGTACGATTCGCCGCATAGAGCGTGTTCGATCCCGGATGAAAAGCGAGGGCATCGATCTCACCCGCTGCAATGGTTCCGATTACGGTTCCAAGACCCGTGCTTGTGTTGACTTGGATCAGCATGTCGCTGAACGTGTCGTAGCCATAGAGCGTGCCTGTGTTCACGTCAAAGGCGAGGGCGACAACACCAAAGAACCCAAAGGGCCCGACCGGGGTACCCGCACCTGTCACCGGGTTGATCGTTACGAGTTGATCACTACCAGCGTCCGCCCCATAGAGCGTGTTTGAGAGCGAGTCGTAAGTAAGCCCTTCAACTCCAAGGAAGCCAGCGAGGCCGGCCCCGGAGCGCTGCGCCGTTGCTCCGGTACTGCTGTTGATACCAAAGAAACTGGTGCCCGACGTAGCGGAGAGCGGCAGGGCTGCAGTCGTGCTGCTTCCGCCACCTCCACCACCACCACAGCTTGCGAGCAGGATGGATGTTAGCAGTAGAGAGCTTTTGTTGTGGCAATTCATCTAGATACCGTTGGATCGAATCAAGTTCGTTCATTTGCCAAGGGACCAGGTGTTCACCTGGGTGGCACAGATTTCTATGTATCGTCCTAAAGGTGGACCCGTTCTGAACTCGAACTGGAGGAAGACCTCGAGGACTTGACCGGAATTTGAAGAAGCTGCAGCGCAATGGGTTGGCCTTGGTCTGCATCGGGAATTTTTTTCTATGTGGCGTCGTTTGGCGATCCATGTATGAGGTTCCTGATGTGGATCCATTGATCTATGGAGAGGGCGCTGTCCATAGGTCACTCGGGGCACTGGATGCGGCAGGTGCTTCCCTTTCGAATGGGGAGCCAAGCTTGGAACTAGAGCGCCTCGTCTTTGTGAATCAATCGCTTCGCCCCGTTCCTGTTATGGAGGAAGTCACGTCCGGCGGAATCAGTGGTCGCTTGCTGGGCTTTGGTGACCAACCGCTTATGGGGGTTTCTTTAACGACTCTCGGGTTTGGTCGAGAGGGATCCGAAGCCACGACCGACGGAGAAGGCCGCTTCGTGTTCTCCGAACCAAAGAGAGGTCGGTTTCGCTTTGCGATCGATCCGGTAACCTTGCCGGAGGGCTATCTTGGATTCGCCGGTCCACTCAAGTGGATGAGTGAGACCTTCTCTCTGGTGAACGACGAGGCCTTTGAAATAGACTTGCGCGTGCCTCTGGGGAGCAGTGTCTATGGCGCGGTGGTCGGAGTTGACGGTGAGCCGGCGCAGAGAGTTTCTGTTTCGCTGCTCTCTGTTGATAAGCGGACAATCAGCGGGTTGACAGACTCTCAAGGCTTCTTCCGGATTAAAGGCCTCGCTCCTGGACCTTATGTCGCACAAGCTCAAGTGCAGGTAGGGTCGCCTTCCGATCGGGGCGCATCTCACGCACCGTTGCAATTCGAGATTGCTGAGGGAGAGTCACAGAGCCTCCCAAATATCGTCTTGCAATTAGATGGACGAGAGATCTTCGGGCGGGCGGTAGATCAATCTGGTGCCGGCGCTCCGCACATACTCGTAACTGCTTGGTGTGCAGACGACGATGGCGTTCGCCTGACGTGGATGACAGAGACGGACCCCGAGGGGTTCTACAGCCTGGCGTCCTTGCCCGCCGCAATCCTCGAACTCAAGTTCTCCTCACACTCCGAATTCATCAGCACTATCGGCTGCTCGGAATCGATTGATCTAACCAAAGAGAAGTCGCCCTACGACGCCGGTGAATGGGAGATATTCACCATGGGTAAGTTCATCGTCGAAGGTAGCGTTCAGGTAGATGCAGTTTGGGCTAAGTCGAAGGGCGTGCAGCGCTACACTCTCCAACTTGTCGAACCAAAGGTCTCCGACGAGGGTCCTTATTGGATCGATCCAGGCCAAGCCGAATTCTACTGGAGCTACGACGCTTGGAGCGAGCCGGTAGTCTTGAGAGTCTTGTTAGAAACGGACCGCGGCGATTCCTACACCAGCGAAGTGTTGCTCGATCCGATCGGCGGAAGAAAGAAGGGCGTTGTCATTCAATTCCCCTAAGCGGACCCGTAGCAATCGCATAAAAAGGGAAGTCGCGCGCGCAAGCCAAAGATCCAGGTGGAGTCAGCAGACGGATTAAGTGCCGGACTTGATATGAACTGCAAGTCTGGCGTGATCGAGAAGTTGGGCGAAAGCTGGACACAAGATAGATGGCCTGCAAGGTGTACCGATCGTCCTGAATCGGACCAAAGGTGTCCTCATTGACCTCGCCCCAGTTGGCGGCAAGTTCAAACAGGTCGTCTCGTCTTCGGCGTTGACCAGATAGGGCGCCCAGTTAATGCCGTCGTGTCTAAGGACGCATTGAGTCGGGATCGGGATCGGAAGCGGAGGTCTTACATACTGCCTCACCACTAATCCTGGATGTGGGTTTTCGGGCCCCATTCGCGACGTTTGAAGGCCTAGATTAGAGGTGCAAGCTAGCAGGTGAGAGCAAGAGAACTTTCAGGGCTGAGAACCAGATCACAATTCGTTTCCGGAAATTTGTCACAGATCTCATTCTCGGCGAAGGTAGTGGGTGACGCATGGGTACAAACCAACCCACGACGCAGGATCTCCTCAGCCAGGCTGCCCGTCTGCACGAAATCGCTCGGCGTTTGGTTGGAGATAGTCATTTGGCAGATGACTTGGTTCAGGATGCATGGGTGGTTGCCCTGGAAGCAGATGTTTCGCGGGCGTCGAGTTGGCGAGACGTGGAAGGGTGGCGAGCATGGATTGGAGGGGTTGCACGCAATCTCTCGGCGCGGCGTGCGCAACGTGATGCCCGGCGAAGAGAGATCGAGGCTGTGGTTGCCAAGTCCGAAGCCACGATTGAAGAAAACCACTTGTCAGATCGCATGCATGTGCAGCGCCAACTCGCGGGTGCGGTCTTGGAACTCGACGAGCCTTTCCGTAGCGCGCTCGTCATGCGCTACCTAGACGATCTTGACTACGAGCAACTCGCAGAGCGGCAGGGTATTTCTATAGCGAATGCGCGCCAACGCGTGCGCCGCGCGCTAGCAATTCTGCGAACGCGAATGGGGGCAGACGATAAGGGGAGATTTGGAGTGCTGGGCCTCTTGGGTCTTGGCGATTCATTTGACAAGGGAGCTCGCGCTCTCGCAAGTTTGACCGCGGGTCAGCTAGCCATTGGAGGAGTTGTGATGGGCGTGAAGT
>JBLIOI010000072.1:0-25114 GCA_047639675.1 Planctomycetota bacterium
CGTCGAGCCTGCTGCTCTACCCTGAATACGACAACCGCGCAGGGATGTTGACTGTTCACACAGTCACCAACACCTCTCCGTTCGAGTCGATCATGGTCAAAATGGAGTATGTCGATGCTGAGGACTGCTCGAAATCTGATCGCAGCAAGTTGCTGACTCCGAACGACACCTTCACCTTTGCAACGAACACGTTCTTCGCGGACCAGGTTCACGGGTATGGCTACATGTACGCTCAGTGCGGGCAGACGGGGCCGCCGGTGGTCTTCAACCACCTGATCGGCCACTTGATGGTGATGGATGGTTACGAGGCGATCGCCTATGGAATGAACCCCATAAGCTTTGAGGCCATCGAGAACCGGGAGGCGCCCATGGCTTCCTGTGGCCATCGCGAAACGGACCACAATGGCAACGGCCTGCGTGACATGGACGGACTGGAGTATCAAACGGTCCCCGACAAGATCCTCATTCCGCGCTTCTTGGGTCAAACCGAGACGCGTGTCAGTGAGCTGATCATGATCGGCTTGACCGGTGGCAAGAAGTTCACGACGACGTTGGCCTTCTTGATCTACAACGACAACGAGGAGGTGTTCAGCAGCCAGTACACCTTCGCTTGCTGGGCAAGAGTCCCCCTGACGGACATCACAAACCTATTCGACAACCAATACCTCGCGACCAACACCAACAACGATCCGCTCGAACTCTTGGGTGAGCCGACGGTTGAAACGGGTTGGATCAAGATTGATGGCGCTGTTGCCAATTCCTCCTCCACCTCAATCCAAGACCCGGCCTTCTACGCCATCTTGGTTGAGTCCCATGGTGAGAACGAAATGGCGGCAGACCTGCCCTTCGGCAAGTGCTCGCAGACAAACGGCAGCTTGCTGGCGAAGGGCCTAGACGGCAACTTCTAGGCGACCATTCCAAAGAGCGGCTTGGGGCCTAGCCCCCAAGCGACAGCTACAGCGGGGCCCGCATCGACTCGATCGATGCGGGCCCCGCTTTTTTCTTGAGAAGTGCTCTGGAAAGTTGGAACTGGGTGGAAGCGTTGACGTACCTAGCGCAGCGGAACCCCTGATCCATTGAGACCCTCCCACCAGCCCAAAGCCATCGCCACTGACGAGGACTTGGCTGCCCAAGCCTCGGCTGGGCAGTCGAGCGCCTTTGCCATGCTAGTAGAGCGCTACGCGGCGTCTCTGCTCGCGGTGATGGAGCGTGGGACCGGGGATCACCATCTGGCGCGGGATCTCGCCCAGGAGGCTTGGATCAAGATCTATCGCGGACTCGGGAGCTTTGAGGAGAGTCGCAGCTTCCGCCCTTGGCTGTTCACCATTGCCTGCAATCATCTGCGCGATGCTCAGCGCAAGGCTGGCAGGCGCGGCCGCCAGGCCCCCATGGAAGAGTTCCCGAGCGACTTCGCCGCGGAGACGGACATGCAGGTGGAAGAGCGAGACGAACGTTCGGCAATCGAAGCCGCCCTCGCACGTGTCCCAGAACCCTACCGCTCTGCTCTGCACCTCGTCGATGTGCTCGGGCTGGACTACCAAGAAGCCGCCGCAAGCCTTGAGTGCGGCATAGGCACGGTGAAGTCTCGAGTGCACCGAGGCAGACAGGCTTTCCGCGAAAGCTATAGGGCCGCGGCTCCCCTGAACAAACAACTCCGATTGCAGGATTGAATTGAGGCATAGCTATGAATTGCAATGAAACGCATTCCCTCTTCTCTGCGCGCATTGACAGCGAGCTCGAAATTGAAGTTCTGGCCGGACTGGAATTGCACATAGCAAGCTGTTTGAGCTGCTCTAGCGAGTGGTTGGAATTCGAGCAGTCCGTGCAACTCTTACAGGCATCCGGCGTTCGACAAGTCTCCGAGGAGTATGTCGACCTTATCGTTGCTGCGGCGACTGCAACAGAGCCCCAGCCAGTCGGGTTCCGCCTGGTGCTGAGCCATACGGCGGCGGCCCTATTGGGCGCTGCGCTCGTTCTGCTCCTGTTCTGGATCGCTGGAGAAAACAACCGAGAAGCTGAATTACTCCAAGCGGAAGAACCGGGTCAGAAGGTGGCCATTCAATCCCCCGCTACCGAAAGCGCTCCCGTCCCGGAGCCTATACAGGTTGAGATCGTCGAGCGGATCGTCGAGCGAGTTGAGTACATCACGATTGAAAAGCCTGCGCCAAGGGATGCAAGTGAAGGGCAGCTCGCGCAGGCGCTGCGATTTACGGGCACCGCTTTCTTGGAGATGTCCCAAGCAATCGACCGATTTGAAATACGCGTCATCACGCCCTTCGACGAGAGACCCATCGTCCCTGAGATTCTAGCTGCCGCTCCCGACGAGCCTTCGAGTCTGGAGCGAGAACCTGAACGGATCGCCAAGGCGCCTCAGATTGAACCCCATGAATCAGCGACCATCGCGGTCAGGCAAGACGGCGCCAGCTTATCATTGGTGACTCGCGGCAGTTTGGATGAAGTCGTTCCGGCCTTGATCGCACAACTTGATGACCCGAACCCCCGCGTAGCCGAACTGGTTCAACAACAGCTGCTAGAAATTTGGTCGTCACGCAGTGGTCTAGATTGGGAGCAGTCTCCGTTTGGCGAGGATGATTCCAAGCGCCGAGCCGGGCGCAATAATTGGAGTAGTTGGCTTGCCGTAGACTCCGACTCAGACCTGCCGAAGTCCCCCGCCGAGGAGTGGTCCGAATGGTGGAATAACGAACAACTCGTCATCGCTAGCGCTAATTTCTAAGAGACCTGGAACCCGGGCAACACAGGACGCGTATACACAGACATGATAAAACTTCTCACTGCCTTGGCCATAGTTACGGGACTCAGCTCCTGCATCTCTACACACTCGGTTCGGATCAAGCCCAAGAAGATCGTACTTCTCGAGACGGTAAACGACGGCGGGGAAGAACTCGTCTTCACGTTGATGAGCGGCTCGAATGGTGTGCCAAGCATCTCCCGCACGAGCAAGCTCGACATCACAGTGGCCAGCATTGGATTGCGCACGCGTGCTATCAACGGTGAGCTTGCAGAAGCTTCAGCCTTGATGCCCTGGCGCGGCGTGTTGGTTGACCGGGTCGAGAGCGCTTCGCCGGCGGCACGCGCTGGGATCGTCAAAGGTGACGTACTGCTTAGCTTTGCCGGCACCGAACTCAGTACGGGCGAACAGTTAGAAGAGATCATTGAGTCGGGCGTTGAGCCTGGAGCCGAAGTCGTCGCCTCCGTGCTGCAAGTGGGCACGAACGGCAAGTATGCGGTGGATCCGACGGAGTTGACGATCAGCATGGGGACCAAACAAGTCAGTGTGACCAAGTCGGACACAACGAAGCTCCAAGGAGATAAGGGCGTCTTCCGTCTGACCGGTATGCAAGTCGGCACACTACCGCCCGAGCTCGCCAAAGAGGTCTACGGCTCCGCCCATCCCGTAACCTTGATCGCAGCATCCCTCGCAGGCTCCCCCGCATATCTGGCTGGAGTGCGCGCCGGGGACCGAGTCGTCTCCTGCGACGGTACTCCCGTCAGTTCTTATCAGGATGTGAGCCGCGAGATCCTGGCTCGCTCCTTGGACATCGACATGCCGGTTGATTGGTTCGACGCCTCGATGCGAAAAGACCTCGCAGAGAAGTCTGGCAGCTTTGATCTAGAAGTGGATGGGCCACTGGGTCAGCACCTAACGAACATCGAAGTTCAAACAGACCTCTACGGCAACTTCGACATGAACATCCCGATCCTCTACGAGCACCATTCAGGAGTAGATCGCACGTCTTGGTCCTTCCTCGACTTCATCTTCCAATTCGGCGCCAACTACCGCTCGCGCTATCGCTCCTCAGAAACGCGCGCTACCCAAGAGGACACGAGCCTCTCCATTTTCCCCTTCGGGATGTTCGAGTTCGAGTCCGAGAAGGACTACGACAGCTACCGTTTCTTCTGGTTTATCCGCTTCAAGGATCGCCACTAAGGAGAAGGACTCTCCAAGCGCTCAACGCGCACGCGCCGTGTATCTATGGTGCGGCGCTTGAGTGTTTTTGAATCCTCGATGGTCAGCCGGACCTTCGAGCCTTCACCGTCAACGCGAGTGACTTGCGCCAAGCCGCGGCCACCCACTTGGACCCAGTCGCCGCGCTCAAAGGGCGCCTTAGCCTGCGCTTTCGACTCCGTTGGCGCGGCTTTTTCTCGCGGCTGAAAAGTACTTTGACACCAGGTATTCACGTCCTCGCAAACGTCGCAGTGCCCGCAGCCCTCATCCGATTCGGGCAAACCAAAGTGACGATTTAAGGTCTGGCGACGGCACACATCTTCGCCAGTGGCAAAACGAACCATGCCGAGTAGACCTTCGAGATCTGTACGCAACTTCTCTTCGCTACCGACAAAGTCGGGTAGCTCATCGAGATCGAGTTCCTTGACCAGGCGCAAGTTGTGAGTCTCGAAAGAACCGCCAGTCACACCCAAGACCTCGAGCCACTTGAGTGAGATAGAAACCCGGTTATCACCCCGGTTCTTGATCAAGAGTTCGTCGCGCAAGTCGTCAAGATCCTTGGCTTGCAAGCGCTCCCCCCATCCACGCAAGGTCTCGTAGACGCCGACCAAGTACTCTCGACTTGGGTTGGCCCAGTTGATGAAGTTCTGCTGGATCGCGATGTCTTCTTCGAAGTAGAGCAACTCGCACAAGGCGGGCTTGTCGTCGCGTCCCGCGCGTCCGACTTCCTGCGCCCAAGCTTCCAGCGTACGCGGAATCTGCGCATGAAAGACGAAGCGAATGTCGGCCTTGTCGACTCCCATTCCGAAGGCGTTCGTAGCAAGCACAACCTCGTTAGGACTCGCCATGAAGCGCTCCTGCATCTGGCGGCGCTCGTTGTTCGACAGCTTGCCGTGATAGACGAGACTCGGAATCCCGCGGCGCCGTAATTCATCGTGCAAGCGCTCCAAATCGCGAATCAAGGTCGAGTAGACAATTCCAGCACCCTCGATGGCGGCGATCCGGGAGGCGAGCCACGATATCTTATCCTCCTCAAGATGGACCCTCGTCGCGCTCAGGAAGAGATTCTCTCGCTCGATGCCACCACAGTGAATGACAGGATCATTGAGCTCTAGAGAGCTGGCAATGTCTTCCGCAACTTGTGGTGTCGCCGTCGCCGTCAAGGCAATCGTCGGAGGAGATCCGAGCCTCTTCCGGTAGAGCCCCAAGCGATGGTAGTCGGGCCTGAAGTCGTGCCCCCAGTGACTGATGCAGTGCGCCTCATCAATCGCCAGTCGCGTAACGTTGAGCTTTGGTAGATACTTGAGGAAGGTCGGGCTCCGGAAACGCTCGGGAGTGACAAATAGCAAGTCCAGTTCGCCGCGAGCCGCCATCTCCAGACGGCAAGTGCGCTCCTTGGGAGGTACTGAGGAGTTCACTTCGGCAGCTCTTATGCCGCGCGCACGCAGTCCATCTGTCTGATCCTTCATCAGCGCGATCAAAGGACTGACCACCAACGTCAATCCGTCCAGCATCAGCGCCGGCAACTGATAGACCAGAGACTTGCCGCCGCCCGTCGGCAGGGTGAAAAGGACGTCGCGGCCATCGAGCACGGCCTTGACCATAGCCTCTTGCGGCCCCCGAAAGTGATCGTGCCCGAAACGGGTGCGAAGCGTGTTGAGCACTTCTTCCGATGTGAAAGTCATAGGGTCAGGATACGAAGTTGCCGCTCCAGGGCAAGAATGCCCCAGAGCGGCTAAGCTCACGAGTGACGGCTTCGGCGCCTCCTTCCAAACGCCGAAGAACCGATCAGAGGGAGTCAGCTGCTCCCAGGTTCAGTCGCAAGATGATCGTACAGGGTTGGGCAATCATCAAGGCTAGGCAATATAAGAGCCCGCCACGGCGTGGGCCTGGTTCCAGGCTGCGCAGCAGAAGAAGCCTCCAAGGGTGACTAGCGCTGACTGAGTCGTAACTCAGCCAGCCCCGAGACCCTTATATAAGGTAAGGCTCCTTCTCCAACAGCCAGAAAAGCTTTAGGGACCTGTGATGACGCGGTGCAGAGCTCCGTTCCTCAGGGTCTCACCCATCTCGAACGGGAGATCGGCGAGGCCTAGGCTGCCAACGCGCTCAATCAAGACTGCGTAGATCGAGGGATCTAAGTCCGAAGTGCTTCCATCACCATACAACGCACCCTGAAGGTGCATCCAGCCAGACTCGATGGTCTCGGCACCGATAATCTCATTAGGATCGTCGTTGGTGAAGTTGGCAAGGAAGAAGTTGTCGAAGATCAGGGAGATGTCCGTCAGGTGGACGCGTTCCCAGCAACGGAAGGTGTACTCGCTAGAGAAGATCTCCTCGTTGTCGTTCCAGATAAGGAAGTCAACGATGGTGTAGTCATCGCGGGAACCTGAAAGACCGAGCAGAATCAACTCGCTCTGACGGAAGCCGTTCTGGCCGAGGAATCGAGGAATCACGATTTCGGCCGGAGTACCTGCGTACTCGACGTTGTCCAGAAGCAACTCGGACTCGTCGTCCATGTTCGGGTTCAAGCCCTCGTAGGAAATCGGGTTCACGCTGAACTCGAAGGAAGCGAATCCGTCGACCGTGATCACGTTACCCGTAAGGTAGTTGTGCTTGATCGGAGCACCGGTGACGGAGTCCTTCGCGAAGAGATACACGTAACCCTGATCAAGATCCGGGTTGTGCGCGTCAGTCAAACACGTGAATGTGTCGGCCGGCGTCAGCGTCTCGGTGCGGTTGAACTCACGACAATGCTCGTCCGTGTTGTCAGGACCGTTAAAACGGCCGACGTAGACGAACTCGACATCCACTGAGGCTGCGCGGTCTGCGGTGTCGATGTTCGTAACCGTGAGAATAGTGACGGTGCCACTACGGTTATCGAACTCAGGATAAATAAGAAGGCTGCCAGGGTTACGGCCATCAAAAGCCATGACGGTACTGGACATACCGAGAACCAATAGCCCGGTGACTACTAAGCGGTGAATCATGTTGTTCTTACCAAGGTGGATACTCCTCCTGAGAAACCTGCAGTCCACCCAGCGCAGGTCCTCATCGCGGCGCACTCCCTCCTTTCTTCTCACCAACGGCAACTCAATTACGAGTGCTGGCGGTGTGCGGACGTGCGTTCCACGCTCGGCATTAATACCGAGGTACCTATCAAGCCATGAATCGGGGCAAAAATCAATACTTCTTCCTAGGTCTCGTGCAATTGTGTGAGGAAAAAAGCAACGTTCCGACGAAGTTGCATTTAGGCCAAATCCACCAATGGCGCCCCCCATTCGGCGTTATCGCGGCCGAATTACACTATAGCCCCCCTTTCTGCTCCCATAGCCCATGCGTCAAGGATTATAGGGCGATCGGGGAAGCCTCTCACCCGCCAATTCCAGCTGGCAGCTCCGCCCATTTCCCCTCTTGTCTGGCTCGCAATTCCCTCCAAATATCTGGCCAAAGAAAATCGAGGGGCCAAGCGGATAATCCGCTTGGCCCCTCGAAATAAATCTCCCTCTGCTCCGGGCAGACCAGGTTACTGGTCTGAAACCCCGAGCATGAAGGTTAGATCAATCCGACTTAGAAGTCTCCGTTCACGCTACGCGCGAGGAGCTTTCCGTTCGGGTTGGTTCCCTCCTCGAAGGGAAGGTCGGCACCACCGTAGCTGCCAATGCGCTCGATAAGAACAGCATAGATAGCCGGGTTGGGGATCGTGATCGCGGTTGAAGAAGCGACGGCGCCGGTGATGCGCATCCAGCCACTCTCAATGTTTACGCCGAGGTACTCAGTGAGATCGTGGTTGGTACCGTTCATCAGGAAGTTGTTCGTGACGACACCCGAAGCCTCAGTCAACGGAATGCGATCCCAGCAGTAGAAAGTGTGCTCGGACGAGAAGACTTCTTCGTTGTCGTTGTAGATCAAGAAGTCGACAGTCGTGTTGAACTTGGAGCCACCGCTCAGGCCGATGAGGATGAGGTCGCTTGAGAACACCGCGCCCTGACCGAAGAAACGGGGGATTTGCAGCTCGTTAGCGGCCATCTCGTACTCAGTTCCGTCAAGATCGCGAAGACCGTTGTCGTTGACGTCCGTTCCGCCATTCACGCCCTCACCTGCCTTGTAGGAAACCGCGTTGATCGAGTACTCGATCGAAGCGAAACCCTGGAAGGTCATGATGTTGCCGATAAGGCCGTCATGCTTGACCGGGTTGGCCACACCTTCGCGTGCGAACGCGTAGACAAAGCCTTGCTCCATCTGCGGGTTGTGGGCGTTGGTAAGAAGGGTCAGCGTGTCGTTCGGGGTGAGGGTTTCCTCACGGTTGAACTCTGCGCAGTTGACCTGCGAGGTGCCACTGCCGAAACGGCCAATGTAGACGAACTCGACGTCAACCGAGTTTGCGGAGTCGACGTTCGTGATGGTCAGGACTGAAACGTCGCCAACGCGGTTGTCGAACTCAGGGTAAAGAAGAAGGCTGCCGGCTGTGCGGCCACCTGCGACCGCTTCCGAAGCCATTCCAAGGCTTGCGACGACGGTGAGTCCGGTAAGGACGATTTTGTGGAATCTCATGTTGCTCTCTCGGAGAAGGAGTTGAAGCCTAGTACTACTCGTTTTTTTCGATCAGTGAAGAATTCAACTGACCGAAGCATACACTTTAAAGAAGTGTTTGATTTGACATGCCTAGCCCCTGGTCGATCCAGTCAATCGACCGGATATGGTTTAGGGGAAAGGCTCCCTTCGTGGCGCACTCCTCAATCAGAATCGTCATCCCCCACGACCCAAAAATGGGTCGCGACGGATGTGCGGACATGCGTTCCACGCTCGAACATGCTTTCGAGGTGCGTATCAAGCCATGGTCTCGATAAAAAATCAATACCCCTTTTCAAGGTCTCGCAAGAATTCTTCTCGCAAGAACAGCACCTCCTAGGAAGCTGCTTTATGGGCATGCAAGGCCTGGAACTCGAACAAATGGCGATAACAGGCCACGAAAGAGCCGGGCAACGCTTGCCCGGCTCGATTGCCCCCCCCACAGGTCGCCCAGGGAGAGATTGTATTGATGCCGCCCGATGCGTCGGGCTCACCAGTCAAAAAAGCTCTATTTGCCCTTTTTTGCAGTCTTGTTAGCGCGAATCTCGGGGTGCGCCTCGTGGAACTCACCCTGACGTTCATTCGTAACGAAGAACCAATCCCCATCTACCCAACGCCAAGTCTCGACCATATGCAACTCTTGGGTGAGGTTCTGCGGACTGTTCGACACGGTGCCAAGAATCGGGTGATGGGGCTCCCAAAGCACAGCCAGTTCCAGGTAGACCAAATCCCCTTCGCTGCCGATCATATGAGGCTTGGAGGGGTTGCGGTACTCATGATGCTCCTTGCCCTGTAGGTAGGTACCTATGGGCTGGATTGTCTTGGCCCGCGGATCCTGGAATTCAAAAGCCTGAATCCAGTCGCCGGCCGTCACGGTATCCCAGCGAGATTCACTCCTCGAAACGACGGTCTCCATTTTCGGTCCATCGGATTCGAGGCCTGCGAGAACCGCAATCTCCGCCGGCGCCGAATCGACGACGGCTTCCTCGGGCCCAAGCGTATTTTCGGAGCAGGTAGCTAGGACGAATAAGAGTGCGAAGCCCAATCCAAGGCCGCCGATTGTGTTCTGAAGTTTCATGATGATGGAGCCAGACCTGGGTGTCTGGGTTGATTCTTGTTCTGGGACGTAGCGGTGTACGGCATCGCCCTCTCGGTGTGGAGACCTATTCGCCATGTTTCGACGCATCCAGTCAATATGCGTTTCGGGGAGCCAAGTGAATAATCCACTTGGCTCCCCGAAATCTATCTCGCTGGACCCTGGTAGGCCGAGTTGAAGCCTACAATTCTTATCGAATTCAGCTCGCTAGGAACTGCCCCACTCTCGGGGAACCGTTGGGCCAGAAAGCCTTATAGGGCAAGAACTAGAAAGTTCCGTCCTGACTACGTGCCAGAAGCTTGCCGTTCGTGTTGGAGCCTTCCTCGAAGGGAAGATCTGCACCACCGTAGGCGCCGATGCGCTCGATCAGAACAGCGTAGACGGCCGGGTCGGCGATGTCAGTGCTGGTCGAAGAAGCGATAGCGCCATGGATGCGCATCCAGCCACTTTCGATGCCCGCGCCGAGGTGCTCGGTGAGGTCATGGTTGGTGCTGTTCTGAAGGAAGTCGTTAGCGAAAACGCCTGTGACGTCCGTCAACGGGATGCGATCCCAGCAGTAGAAAGTGTGCTCAGCAGAGAACACTTCTTCGTTGTCGTTGTAGATCAAGAAGTCGACAGTTGTCTCGAACTTGGCGCCACCGCTAAGGCCGATAAGGACAAGCTCGCTAGCGAACATTGCACCCTGACCGAAGAAACGGGGGATCTGGAGCTCAGCGGGTGAAGCCTCGTACTCTGCGCCATCAAGGTCGCGGAGGCCGTTGCCGTCGTCCGTGGGGTCGATGCCCAGGTAAGACACAGCGTTGATCGAGTACTCGATCGAAGCGAAGCCCTGGAAGGTCATCATGCTGCCGATAAGGCCGTTATGAAGAACCGGGTTTGCAACACCTTCGCGGGCGAAAGCGTAGACGAATCCTTGCTCTTGCTGCGGGTTGTGGGCGTCAGTAAGAAGAGTCAACGTGTCGTTCGGGGTGAGGGTTTCCTCACGGTTGAACTCAGCACAGTTGACGTAGTTACTGCCAGAGCCGTAACGGCCAATGTAAACAAACTCAACGTCAACTGAGTTCTCGACGTCGACGTTTGTGATGGTGAGGACTGAAACGTCACCAACACGGTTGTCGAACTCGGGGTAAAGGAGAAGGCTGCCGGCATTGCGGCCACCTGCGACCGCTTCCGAAGCCATTCCGAGGCTTGCGATGACGGTAAGTCCGGTGAGGACGATTTTGTGGAATCTCATGATGCTCTCTCTGGGAAGGAGTTGAAGCCTAGGTAACACTCGTTATCGATCAGAAGAAAAAGCCGACTGACCGAAGCACACACAACGGTTAAGAAAGTGGTTGCTATGACTTACCCGTGCCCTTGAAACATCCGATCAAAAGTGCCGAATGTGGGAATCAAGGGTGGGGACAAGTCCCCAGCACTGCTGGTCTTATAAGATGATGCAAATCAGCCAATAAGGCAAACAAGCAAAGCGATTTATTAGAAACACCTTGCAGTTGGTGGGTTTATCAAAGTACCTGATCCGAGACTCCGGAGACGACCGGTGCCCTTTTCAGGAAGACGCATTTGAACCGAGGGCGAGTAATGCCGCAACCCATAATCCTAAGGAATTTGCATTTCCGTTGCTCATTCCCGGACCCTGCTCGCGTAGGAAGGCCCTCCTTGACCAAATCAACTGCTAGCCCCCTAATGATTCCCTTGCGGCTGCGGGCCAGCATTACCGATAGTCCCCACCATGAAGCTCACCGTTTCCCACTTAGTCGCTGCTGCTGCAGCCGTCGTCATCACCTACCTCGTTGTTAATTCCATCGCTCAAGAGGAGCAAGAATCGGAAACGACCGAGCCAATGACAGCTCAAAAGCTGTTCGAAGGCCCTGAAAGCGACGCGCCTCCCACTCTGGCATCTGTGACCCTGCCCCCACTCGCCTTCGAGGACAACTCTAAGGACCTCCCCTCTTCAGGCAGCTGGCGAGAGCACCCGAGCCTGGCGGACCTTGACCACGATGGCAAAGCTGACCTGGTGGCCTCCAATCGCGAGGAAAATGGCCTCAACGTATGGAAATCGGCCCCAGGAGCCCCTTGGGAGCCCAAATTGGCCGGAATCGCCGAAGACTTGATGTATGGAGGCAGCGACTGCGGAGATCTCGACGGGGACGGGAATATTGACATCCTCTTCGCCTCCCACAATAAAGGCCTCCGGGTGCTCCTAAACGATGGGAAGATGAACTGGACCGAGGTACCTGACGCCGCGAACGCCACTTTCTTGGCCCTGGACGTGTCCCTGGGCAACCTGAACAACGACGAACACCTGGATGCGGTCACCGTGGCGCAATTCGCAGAACGCAACATGGGAGCCGTCGGAGTCTACATTGGGACTGGAGAGGGCCATTTCACCTACCGGAAGGAGTTTCGCGATGGTAAGAATCTGACCGGGCGCAGCCGATTTGGGGTTCAAATCCAGCTTGCGGACTTCACGGGTGACGGCCTCGACGACATCCTCGTGACCGCTGAGAAGGGTTGCATGGCTTTCGTCACGACCCTCAGCGCAGAGGGCGAGTTGGGCTTTGAGGACCGCTCCAAGGGCCTTCCGCCGCCTCCCGCAAACATGGGAAATACCCTGCGATCGCTAATCCCGATCGATGTGGACGGTGATGGTCAATTCGAAGTGGCCTTCGCCAGCTTGATCAACCCAGTCATGGACATCGATTTGCGCTACAGCCTCGGAGTCTTGCGCTGGGACGCCGAGGCTGGCAGCTGGCAGCCTTTCGGTTCAGGGCTGCCCAACGGCAACGCCTACACCGATGCTCTAACCGCAGATTTCAACGGCGACCAAAATAGCGATCTGCTCGTCGTGGGAACCGGCATGGGAGCCTCCATTTACCTCGGCAATGGCAAGGGCGATTTTGAGCCTGCGGGAATGCTCAAAGGCACGATGGCTGGTGGACGCGCGGCCATTGGAGACATCGATGGTGACGGCAAGCCAGATGTTGTGGTGATCTGCGGCGCGACTAAATCCCGGCCCGACGCTGGTGCCGTGCGCACCTTCCTCAATCGAGACTCAGCCTGGTAGAGCCCCCCACTCGGTCGAGATACGAGCTCGAGCCAAATGAACAAGGGCCCGGAACGCGTGATGCGTTCCGGGCCCTTGTTACTTAGCGTGGGCTACTTACCTTCCCTGAGAGATCGAAGAGCCGAAGCTTCCGCCTTCGCTCTGTCCGCTCAAAATCAGATCGCCATCGACAGCATCCGTGTCGACAATCGCTTCCTTACCATTGAATACGTAGACGCGGCCCGCGAGATCGGCGTGTCCCGTTGCGCCAGACATGATGTCGGCGATGCCGTCCATGTCGGAGTCCAAGACTTCGATTGCGCTTCCGAAACGCTCGCCGGCGATTGACTCACCGGTGAGAATCACGTCGCTTGAGTACGCTACTGAATCAGCAGGGACCTCGGCACCGAAGAAGACAAAGACTTGTCCATCCCAGGTTGCCGTAGCCGTGGTGAACGGAGCACCGACCATGACGTCGTCGTAGCCATCTCCGTTGACGTCAGCGGAAGCCAACTCCGAACCGAAGTTCGTGTTGGAAAGCTGACCGGTGAAGATCGCATCCGATGTGTTCTGAACGATCCCACCAGCGAAATCCTCCGAGCCAAGAAAAGCGTAGACGCGTCCCGAAGCGGAAGAGAAGCTGTTGCTGTAAGGAGCTCCGACGAGCAAGTCCTCAGCACCATCGCCATTGATATCGGCGCAAGTCAGGGTGAACCCGAAACGATCGCCATTCTCTGAACTCTTAAGGACAATCTCTGCACTATCCGTAGTCGTTGTGGCCTGACCTTCAGAGGTAAAGATGGCGACCTTGCCAGAGTGGTTAGGGCCGCTGAGCATCACATCATAGGAGGCTGCCAAGTCGGGGCGTCCATCTGCGTTCAAGTCGACGATGCAGACGTCCGACCCAAGCTGATCAAAATCTTTGACTCCGTCAACCATAGAAGCTGCACCAGAGGCACTGCCGCTTACAAGCGCATCGCCGCCACTGAACAGGTAGATCCGTCCAGCGTCTTCGATTTCGTTAGACTCGCCAACGTTGAGGTCCACGCCAGGTGCGCCAACCAAGAGGTCGATGACACCGTCTTCGTTCGCGTCGCCTAGGGCCAGAGCAGCACCAAAGACGTCACCTTGGATTCCGTACCAGGCGCCGGCCACAGTACCTTCGCCACCCAGGATGATGTCTGCACTTGACGCGCCCATCACTGCCGAGTCGGGCAAGGGGCCAAGGAAGACCAGAACTTCGCCAGCGTTCTCAGCCACGTTATCCGAGAAGGGGACGCCGATGATTAGGTCCGTGTGGCCGTCACCATTGATATCGCCAGTCACCAAAGCGGTGCCCAGGCGATCGCCTTCTGCAGCGCCCGCGATGACCACGTCTGCATCGGCTGCAACCTGGCTGGAAACTGCGGCCGAATCGTCAGATCCGTAGAAAACGAAGACTGCGCCGGCTGACACACCAACGCCAGCATCCTTGGAAGCGGCGATGACAATGTCCGGAATGCCATCAGAGTTCAAGTCGCTGAGCATTCCTGCAGTCGCCAGGTACTGGTAGCCTGACATCAGGATTCCAACTCCACGACTATTGGAGACTTCAACGTTGACTTGGGTGTTGTTGACGTGCGCCGGGGTCAGTGCGGTGATCGTGCTGTCGTCGACGACAACCACATCAGTGGCTGGGAGACCAGCGAAGGTCACGATCGTCGCACCGGAGACATTCTCCTCAAAACCGGTCCCAGTAAGGGTAACTAGAGTCCCACCGTTGGGTGATCCGTTCGGAGGCAAAACTCCGCTGACAGCGGGTGCGTTGGGCGGGGGTCCACTTGAACTGCTGGATGTGTGGCCGCATCCGACCATCACTGCCATAGCGCTGTACGCAACGATCGGAAGGACTAATCGTTGCAATTGGGACCTAAGGCCTCGCTGCTCTTTCATCGAGGTGCTCATCTTACTTTGTGGAATTGGTTTTGCGATCGGAGTCGGAGGAAGCCGCGTCAGTTGAAGGAACTTGGCGATCGACTCGAGGGCGAACTTTGAAAGGCGATGCCCTTCGGATTCTGAATAGATGTGTGATTTGAAACCGCGGATGGACCCGTCTGCCTGACACGCTCTCCGCGAACCAGTTTGTCAGTGGATCCACCAACACCCCAAGAATACACGCCCTTTCTCATTACAGGGCCAGTGTTTCCTAGGAAATTTCATTTTCATTCAAGTCCCTATACTAGGAATCGAACAATGGGGCATGTAGGGTGCTCCCGGAGGGCTTTCTACCCTAGATTTCAGCCTTTTCAAGCAAAACTCCCGTCCAGCGTTGGCTGTAACGAGTTTGCCCTACCTGTCTTCTTCTGCGGCTGCCTTAGCTGCCTCTTCTGCGGCTGCCTTAGCTGCCTCTTCTGCGGCTGCCTGAATGGCCTTGAGTTTTTCCTGGCGCAGTCGCTCCTGATATCCAGTTGGTAGCGGGGGGGGCGACCGCTTGTCCACGTTCCCGTTATCCCCAGGAATCAAGCCCGCGGCCTCAAGCTCAGCCTTCAAACCAAGGGCCGCCTCGGTGTACTTCTGCACCACGCGCGGAGGGTTGTTGCCAATCTCCTTGCTGCCGAATTCCAAAGCCTTGGTGTAGTAGATTTTGGCAGCTTGAAAGTCGGGAAGCATAAACTCAACGTCGCCCAAGAGTTCCCAAGCCCTCCAATCCTCACCGTTGGCTTCGATCACTTCATTGCAGAGATCACGAACCTCCTGCGCATGCTCAATTCCGCTTGCAAAGAGGGTTCTAGCCAGTTCGCGACGAACCGCTTGACGGCTCGGATCCTCTTTCAAGAGGCGTTCGTAGATCAGGCGCGCCTCGGGGAAATTTCCCTGCTGCACAAGTATCAGTGCCAAGTTGTAGTCGATATCAGCGCCATCCTGGCCTGCCGCGCGAGCGAGCTCTAGCTCCTTTTGGGCCTCTTCCAAGTACCCGAGACGACCCTGGGCCAATGCGATCACCAAGGCCAATTGTTCGTCGCTGCCCCCCGCTTCGCGGGCTGAGAGCAAGATCTCTAGCGCCACTTCTTGCTTTCCGAGTGACTCGTAGATTCCCGCCAACCCCATTGAAGCCCTGGTTGCGCCCGGAGACGAAGCCAGAATTGTCTTCAAGATCTTGACCGCCTTTGGAATTTCAACCTGCGCCACGCGCACTTCTGCCAGCAGAAGGGCATCGTCCGTCGAGATCGTGCCCGCCTTGAACATCGGGTCCAAGACTCGAACGAGCTCTACCAAGTTCCCCTCGGCCGCCAAAGCCGAGATTGCTGCTGCATCCGGAGCGGAAGGCGTCGTGGTAGCCGTTTCGGTTGCTTGGGTAGGCTTCGCTGACTCCTGGTTGCAGGAAGTAAGGAAAAGCAGCGGAAGGAATAATGGAAGTACGAGGCGTCTCATGGCTCGGCGGCGTTTGGGCGGTCTGGGAGGAGAGCGTGCGGTTTATACGCACCATGCAGGATTATCCCCCGATTACGAGGGTGCGGCTAAAACGGCGGCGGAATTGATCAGATTCCGCCGCCCATGTGCCCGACTAACTGGAATTAATTTCCGCCTAGCACCCCACGGGGCAGAAGGACGCCGCCCGGCTGGCTACACTCCTCAAAGGGCAGATCAGCTCCTCCAAAGTTCCCGATTGACTCGACCAGCACCGCGAGGAAGGCCGGATCGTGAATGGAAGTGGCCACAGAATTGGCTACAGCGCCGTCAATCCTCATCCAACCCGTCTCGATCATGCCCGGCCCAATCGCCTCTGCCGGGTCGTGGTTCGTGTTATCTGCCAAGAATTGCTGACCGAATACGTCAGAGATTGAGGACAAGGGCCGCTTCTCCCAGCAACGGAAGGTGTGTTCTGCGGAGAAACCCTCCTCGTTGTCGTTGTAAATCAGGAAGTCGAGTGTCGTATCGAACTCTGAACCGCCGGTCAGCGAAATGAGAATGAGTTGATCTACAATTGGCGCACCCTGGGAGCTCGCGTCCGCTTGAGAACTCTGGCCGAAGAAGCGCGGGATCAGAATTGCATCTGGAGCCATGGCGTACTCCACGCCATCCAAATTTCTAAGTCCGTCCATATTGATGTCGGTGAGTTCTCCCGACTGTCCGGGAGCCTGGAACGCGACGGCATTGACTGAGTACTCGATGCCGGAGTAAGTGTTAACGCCCTCCTCGCACTCAAAGCAATCCATGTAGGCGCTAATAACGAACACCTCACCAATCAATGAGTTGGCAACGATCGGCTCGCCGCTCACCGCATCCTTTGCGAAAGCATAGACAAAGCCCAACTCCTGATTCGGGTTGTGCTGCGCTGTAACTACCGTCAGCGTGTCGTTCGCGGTGAGGTACTCGGTGCGGTTGAACTCGGTGCAATCATCGCCATCGATGTAGACAAACTCCACTGCAAGATTGCCCTCCTGTCCCTCCGCCGTGTTGGTCAGAGTCAGAACAGTTGCGTTGCCTGAGAGGTTGTCAAACTCAGGAAAGACGAGCAAGCTGCCAGCCGCACGACGGTTCGCCATCACGCAGTCGCCGGGCTCTATCACGTTCTCCCCTACAATACTCAGGTCGAGGAGAATCGGCGAGAGCTGATTTGATGCGGACCTCGTGAAATTGGCCTGAATCTCTATATAACGTCCGAATTCGGCAATTCCGATAGCGTTGCCCACCGAGACGAATGGCAGTCCGTCCAAGCCCATTAGGGTCTCGGAAGCCCGCACTTGAACGGCGAGTGCAGCGCCACGCGGTAGAATTTCGTTCCAAGAGACATCGTTCCAAAGGGTTCCCTCTAAACCGCCATCCTTGATGACCGTCCAACTCCCCGTGTCGCTGTCCGGCACGACGACTTTGGTGCCGGTCATGTCGCTCGGGTTGTAAGGCGCAGCGCCTGCGCTCAAGGCAACTGTCATGTCGACCATATTCGTCGCGGGATCGATACGCATCACATTATCAGAGCCCTGATTTGCCACCCAGATCTTGCCCGCATTGTCCATCGCAAGACCGCGGGGCTGGGAGCCGGCAGAAATCGTTGACAGGACGTTGGCGCCCGAATCCAAGCGAATCACGGTACCCGTCACAGATGAAGCCACCCAAATCTCACCACTCAGTGAGTCAATGAAAACGCCATGGAGTTGGGAAGCGCCGGGAATAACGAAGGTTTGTGTCTGCATGCCATCGGGGCTAACTCGGACCAAGCGATTGCCGCCCGCTGTCCAAATGAACCCGTCAGGCGCAACCGCGACACCCCGTACATTGGCCTGTACGTTCACGCAGATCGCCGTCCCGCCCGTATCTAGACGAAAGAGCGAGCCCTCTAATTCCGAAGTCGACCACATAACGCCAGCGCTATCGAAGACCCCTGCGTAGCCACCACAACCCGGAGGATTGGCGGACGTGTTCGATAGAATTGCACCCGTTGCCCCGTCGATTTCATCGAACGACGTTGGGAAGGTCGGGTAGCCACCGGCCCACACATTATTGCTGCTATCAATGGCCAGGTGGCGAATTCGCTGCGGGTTCGTGCGTTGAAAGATCAAGGCGCATTCGTCGATTGCGTCTTCTACGAGGCCATTGGCGCCCCCCAGGCCATCCGTAACATCAGGCCAACTGAGCACATCCCCCAAGCCACGCGAGGTACGAATCAAGCCATCGCCATCTCGATCAACACAGGTGTTGCAATCGAAAGGACCTTGTAGATAAAGCCCAGCCGAATTCGGTGTTCCGTCCACGTCCACACGTGTTCCTCCATAGATGAGCCCGTGCTTGCTGATCGATCCGAAAACCGTCTTGCTATCGCCGTCCTCCAAACGATTGCCCACCCAAACGTCGCCGTTGGAGACGCTGGTAGCTCGCGAAGGGTCGCCAGCCATAGTTCCGGGAACAGTTCTGTACTCGCCCAGTACCTCGCCGGTGACCGTGTTGATTCGGACCAACGTATTGAGTCCGCCACAGGCAACGCTCAGGACGGAAAAAGGCTCGTCGCTGTTCAGCTGAAGCTGATCTCCATTCGGTGGTGTATGGTTGACTTGGACAAGTACGCCCAAGTCAAAGTCTGCATTCAGAGTGTAAGTCTGCGATTGGGCGGAACCGAGGGCTCCAACCAGAAGGACGGAGAACAGGCCCGATAGTGTGGTCAACCCCGAGGGGGTCGTATTGATACATTGATTCATTGGACTCTGGCTGCTGTGGCCTAGAGAGATTGCTCCTCATGCTGACCGCGCAGCGAACAAGCCCCTCGGAATTGGCGTAGTCCTAGCCTCAGGCCCTGGACCCAAAAGCCTGGATCCACGCACACCTCTCCCCCCTTCGATTGGGGCCCGAGAGAACCGCAAGCCGTCACCCTGACTCAGCCTGCCCTTGCCAAGCCACAGAAATGGGCAAGTTGAACCGGGCGCCGAGGCACTCGCAGAAACTGCGGGCGCTAGGATATTGCAAATGAAGTGCTACAGACTGTCAAGCCGCAAAACAGCCTTTCCTACGTATCAATTGTACGAAGTTGCTTTCTAGCGCAGTACGCCACGATCGGATAGAATGCAATTTCAATATTTTCAGCAGGACGACCAACGGCCTTCTTTCACAAACATCGCGGAACACTCACGAGGTCTCCACACTCAGATCGAACCCTCGTTATAGAATCACGGAGCTTCGCGCGGTCGAAACGCCCCCGGCGTTCTCGGTGGCAGAAGCAAAATGAATGCCCATATCCCCTCTCCCACACGGCAGTAGCTTGCACGTGTGGAGTTGATCCACTTTTTGGCCTGGGCCAGAATTCGAACGCACTACTCCCCGAGACCAGAATCTGATTCTCAGTCAGCGATGGCTGATCCTTCATTTCAATGAATACCGAACTCAAAAAAGCGGCGACATTCGTATTGGCAAGTTGCGCCATTACTGGAGCTGTCAACGCACAGGACAGTACGTCCATCCTCAGTACCTTCCCGGGCGACGCCCTAGACCCCACAAGCTTGACCGAGCAAGTCAACGACTACACGCTCGACGTTTCGGCTTTCCGCTCGTCGGATGGACGAGTTTACGGAATCGCTCCTCTGGCAAAGGCTGGACAAGATTTCTTCGCGCCCTTCTTCTACAACGCGAACATTAGCGCACAGTCGATCAGCCGCCGAACAAAGACCGGCGTGCCCTTCGCGCGCTCTTCTTACAGCAGCTGGAATGCTCCGGGAACCGGAGTTCACCCCGACGTCACCCGCAACGCGCCGGGAACTCCGGTAAGCACCTCCACCCTCGTCGGCAACCAGTTCGGCTACACCTTCTCCCAATTCAGCTCGGATGATCCGACGGGTGGCACGCTTTCATACAACAGTGTTGTCGGTGGTGTCGTCAACTACGAGAACGAGACCCCCTCGCGCCTGTATGTCACGCGCGTCATGGGCGCCGGCAACTCGGAGGATTGGTTCTGCAACGTGTCACAGTTCGGAATGGGTTCCGTAGACGCGGATGGTTGGATTGGAGTTCGCGCGGACGGTTTCGGCTCGACGAGCTGCGGTGGTTACAGTACCTTCACCGGCAACAACTACTTCCTGATCGACCTGCTTAGCCGCAACGCGGGCACGGTGAACATCCTCAGCCAACTTGGCGCCTCAGACACTGGCATTCACGTTCTGAACGAAAGCGCGACGACGCACAGCCCGTTCAGTATGATTCCGGCAGATCTCGCCGGCGGCACACCGATCGTACTTGGCACGAACTTCAACGGCGAGTTCGTTTACGGCTCCGCATCCACCACAGCAACGACCAGTCACTGGTCAGCGGGTGTCAGCGATCAACGTGGCCTGGTCAGCTACAGCGAGCACAACTTCACCAGCATCCTCGGAGCGAGCACGACACGCGGTAGCGCGGCACTGCTCGGCAAGCCCGGTGGAACGACGACTCTAATGACCTGGGGCTTGAACAACGTTGGCGCGCCGACTGGCAAGGTTGGCTTCGCTTACCCTGGCAACACGAGTATCAGCGATCCGGAGACCGGCTGGTCTCCGGCCGCAGGAAGCACCGCTACCTTCGGCAACTACTACTCGTCGACCGCCTTCCGTGGCGGTACGGGTCAAGTAGCTCTCGGTCGTGATCAGGCCGGACGCATGTTGGTGTCCGCGCAAATGCTTCACCCCGAATACGGCTCAAGCACCAACCCGAACAACATGTTGGTTGTCGCGCGAACCTCAGACGGTTCGAGCGTTGAGTGGGTCGTCGCAGCTTACACCGGCGACGGAATTGGCAAGCCGATTCACGGCGCATTCGGATCGACCGTAATCGGTCGTTTGGCTGCAGGCGATGTTGGTGAGATTAGTCCCTCAGGCCCCTCCATCTCTTCACCGATGATGGACTCTGTTGGAAACCTCTACTTCAACGCTCGCTACTTGCCCGATGGAAACACGACCGCAATCGGCGGCTTGTTCCGCGCGATCTACGACGCAGCCACCTTCGAGTATCGTCTTGAACTCGTACTCAGCGATTTCGATGTGATCCACGGTGCCAACTCGGACACCGACTACCGCGTCAATTTCCTGACTTTCTCTGGTGGCTCGGGCCCCAGTCCTTCTGCACCCTTCTCGCAGAACATCAACTCGCATGCTTATAACGGTCTCGATTCGGCAAGCCTGGATTCGACCAGCACAGAGACCCTCGGCGGTATCGTTGTTCGCGCATCGATTACCTACGACGTCAATGGCGACGACATGTACGAGTTCGACGCAGGCTCCCCGGATCAGAGCTACCAGACCCTGATGTACATCACGAGTGCCGAGGACTGCAACTCGAACGGCATCCCGGACGACCTGGATATCAGTGACGGCAACAGCACGGACTCCGATGACGACGGCGTTCCGGACGAGTGCGGCGCGGGCAACGCCTTCTGCTTCGGCTCTTTCGCAACCTGCCCCTGCGCCAACGGCGCTGGCCCAGCTGAGGGTTGTGAAAACTCCAGTGGCGTAGGTGCGACCGTTTTCTCGACAGGAACCGCTAGCGTCGTCAACGACGACCTCGGCTTCGATAGCGCCCAGCTCCCGACCGGCAAGCCCTGCTTGTTGTTCTCCGGCGACATCACGGTCAACCTCGCCTTTGGTGACGGTATCCGCTGCGTAGGCGGAGCCATTAAGCGTCTCGGCGTGAAGATTTCCAACGGTGCGGGCCAGGCTTCCTGGACTCCCAGCCTGCAGTCGGTTGGCGGCTGGGGCAGTGGCGACACTCGCTACTTCCAGGTTTGGTTCCGTGACCCGTCCGGCGCTCCCTGTGGAGTGGGCTTCAACGTCTCGAGCGCTCTCCAAGTCGACTTCACTCCGTAAGTCGACTGAGTGTTTGCCCAGCTCCCTGAGCCGGGTATTAAAACAGCCGAGGGGCTCGCATCAAACGATGCGAGCCCCTCGCTCTTTTGTCCTTCCAGCCTCGCGGGCGAAGCAGTGGCAGAGGTGGGCGTGGCCAAGTCGAACAGTGTGCGTCTCGACTTGGCCACTGCCGATCTCCACTGGCCGGATTCCACAACGGCCAGGGAGAGTTCTATATGACCTAGTCGCCGGAAGAACGCAACTGGCGCCAAGTCAGCGCGCCGACGTCGGTGTAACGTCCCTCGTCCAGGCTGATCATTGGCAAGAGCGCGTTGGCCTCGGGCTCCCGTTGCCAGGAGTAAGGCACGAGCCTGTAGCCGGCCGTGACGGACTCTACGACGACTATCGCGCCCAAGTCCAAGTAGTGATCACTGGCAACCTCAGGCCACAGACCACGTCCGTGCAGAAGACGGTCCGGTGCATACACTCCAGTGGGCAAAGCCAGGGAAGCGCCACACAAACCGATCGCCAAAACGACACTCAAGTTCCGGTGTGTTCTCACTGTGTTACCTCCAGGATCTCCGAAGAGATGTTCAAGTCGTTGCTCACGTTCGGGTCCGCCAGACCGGAGTCGATCGTCACGATAGCTCCCACCCTCCACGTGCCAAGAGTGGCATCGTTCGGGAGATTCAGCTCAACGGAAGAGGGCGTCTCCGTGTCCATCGCGAGCGAAGGAAGCGTCAAGCCGCTGCCCACCCAAACATCCGCCGTGGTGATGTCCTGATCCTCGGAAAGGTAATAGTCCACGTGGTAGGAACCGGCATCGAGGGTGCCAACATTCTTGATCGTGACCGAGAACTGTACGGGTCCGCCAAAAGGTGAACTGTCTGGACTAAAACTGAAGGCGGTCGGCGTCAAGTCCGGCGCCGGCGGCGGGGGCTCGTAGATTTTGATCAAACCTGGCGCCGCGAATGAGTTGTTGTCCTCGTCGGACTCCAAAATCACATTCGGGTCATCACAGAGCGCGCCAAAATGATAGTCACCGAGGGGCAACGTCGCGGCGATCGTGTAGGGAAAGCTCTGGGCAGATCCATTCTTGATGCCCAACTGGAAAATACTGCGCACGCCCACCAAGTGATCGGTACTTTCAATGATCTCGTCTTCCGATAGGTAGAAGCGCACTTGGAATTGACCAGAACTCAATTCACCTTCATTGCGAATGTTACTTTGAACGGTCATCGGATCGCCCACGAGCAAGGTCGACGGACTGGCGCTCAAAGCACCAACGAGAAGGTCCGGAAGAGGCTCGGGACTTCCAGTGATATCGAGGTGACCTGCCGCGACCAACAAGTTGTTGCCTTCATCCGGCTCGAGGATTCCATCCACATCGTCGACAATGACCCCAACGGTCCAAGAACCTGTCGCTAACCCCGCGGGGATTAAGTATTGGCTCAAAGCCTCGTCTTCCGATCCGACATCCAAAATTGAGATCACCCGCGTACCGAGCAGGGCATCAGCTGTCGTGACAATTTCGTTGCTGGACAAGTATGTTCCAACGCGCACGTTCGCCGCTGGCACCGTTCCAATGTTGCGAATGCGTTCGACGACAGTCACGCTCTCGCCGGTTTGAACGACATTGGGAGTGAAAGCTACAGCCACTGTCTTTAGATCAGGCAGGGGTGGAACGTGGACGACCACCGTCCCCAGGGCGATGACCGAGTTGTTGTCCTCGTCCGACTCTGTGATCGACATCTCATGGTCAGCAATCGCCGCCACGTGGAAGGTGCCGCCACCAACAGCCGGCGGAACGATCAGGGGTGCGGCCGCTGAAGAGCTTTCTGCAACATTGAGCCCCGCCAAGGTGCGGAACCCAATCAAATGATCAGCGCTGGTGATCTGGTCATCAGCGGAGAGGTAGATGCCCACCCGGAAAGGGCTGGCAGCCACTAATCCTTGGTTTAGCACCGTTTCGTTGATAGATAACGATTGGCCAGCGTCCAGCTCATTCGGGCTGAACGATAGCTGTGTCATGCGCAGATCGGGACGCGGGGGCTGAGTGATTTGAATCGGCTGCGGAACCACCGCAGTGTTGTTGAACTCATCAGATTCATTCTGAACCCCGCCGATGTCCGCCAACGCTCCGACGAACCACAAGCCCCCCAGTGTTGAACCTGGAACGGTCAGCGGCGACGACATGAAGGAAATCTCACCGGGTTCCAAAGAGCCCACCGTACGCAACCCGAGCAGCACATCCCCCGGAGTGATCGTTGGGTCCTGGGAAAGATAGATGCCCACTTGGAAGGAGGACGCAGCCCCCACTCCAATATTTTGCACTGTGTCGCTCACGCCAATCGTCTGGCCCGCTTCCACGACTTGGGTGTCGACTGCGATGTCCGTTACAGCCAGATCTGATACCGGCGCGGCGGAGACCTCAAGCGTCTGAATCGCAACAAAAACATTGTCGGTTTCATTGCCCTCGGCGACGCTTCCTGTGCCGTCAACCAGTACACCCAGATACCAAGAGCCCTCCGTTACCGTAGGCGGAATGGTCAGGAAACCGCCGCCGACGGAAGCTTGGCCGGGACCGAGCGAGCCCACCGAGCGCAGCCCGATCAAAGCATCCGCGCTCGTGACAAACTGATCGGCGGAGAGATAAATCTCTATCTGAAAGCTCGCTGCGTCCAGATCGCCATCATTCTTGATCACGTCGACTACGTGAATTGTGTCGCCCGTATTCGCTTGGGAGGGCGAGAAGGTCAACGACTCTACACCGAGTTCCGCTGAACTTCCCCCGCTGCTGGGGACGCTGCCGCCGGAGCCGCCGTCACCTCCCCCGCAACCTGGAAGCGCGAGGCACAGCAAACCTGTCGTGAGGAGTCGCGTCGACCGGGGACGCCTCACGCTCCCCCAACCTGAACTTACCGATTCCTTCGCTTGCTGTGGTTTTCGCATCTTCCAGTATCCCGCTGTTGATGCACAGTGCAGGTGGCACCGTGCAGGAGGGATCGAAAAGACATCCGAAGAAAGCCCGATCAGCGGGGCAGGAATCGCGAGATAATCAGCGTTAGGCTCGTGCTAACTCTCTCATTTGGGATCATTCTGAATCGGTTTTCTCTTCAGCTACCGCTTCCCTCGCAGACTGGCGCTCACGCCAAGCC
>JBLIOI010000073.1:0-24961 GCA_047639675.1 Planctomycetota bacterium
CCATCATTAGCATCCCCCGATTCTCCCCCTTCGTCGGATCGAGCGGTTCCAGGGAGCCGCGCTTGATCGCCGGCGCCTTGTGCGCAGCAACCAGCGCCAAGTCTGCGCGCATTTCCGCCGCGGCAAAGTAACGCTTGTCCGGATTCCGCGAAAGGCACTTCCGCAAAACCAAGGCCAAGCCGCGACTGAGCTCCGGGCGCAACTCAATTGGATCGGGAATTGGGCTGTAGAGTACCGACGAAAGAATCTCAGCTGTCGAGGTTCCAGAGAAGGGCGGCCGGCCACAAACCGAGTGGTACATAGTCGCACCCAGGGACCAGATATCGCTGCGTGCATCCGCCGCGCCGGGATCACGTGCCTGCTCGGGACTGATGTAGTGCGGAGTTCCCAAGGTAGCCCCACTGCGCGTCAACATTGGATCGTCCTCGATCCGCGCCAACCCAAGATCCGCCAAACGCGGCAAGTCGGGGCGTTCAAGCAGGATATTGGCTGGCTTGATGTCACGGTGCACGACGCCCTTCTCGCTGGCATGCTGAAGGGCCTCGCAGAGCTGCGAGAAAAGTATCAGTGCCTCTGTCTCCTTCAGTCGTCCACCCTTCTCAAGGCGTTCTGCAAGCGAAGGACCCTCGACCAACTCCATCGCAAACCACCAGAAGGATCCGGACTGCCCCATGTCGATGGCAGAGATCAGATTCGGGTGCGAGAGATGGGCTGCAATACGCGCCTCGCGTTGCAGCCGGCGAACCGAACGCATATTGATCGAACGGTCGAGGTGCATGACCTTCAACGCAACCTGGCGATCTACTGAAATTTGGCTGGCCCGATATACGATCCCAGAAGTTCCGCGTCCCAACTCACACTCGATCTTGTATCCAGGAATCTTAGGCGTCGCGAGATCGGGAACCTTTGCAACAGGCCTGCGTTTGGGTTCTTCAGTCATTGCTCCATGAACCACATTTGCCAAGTACGATCCGCTTCACGCCAGCCCATGCCTGTCGCCGCCTTGAATGCCAAATCATTGGCTGCATGCCGCTCTTGTGTCGGTGCTACCAAACGGGCGGGCGCATCCAAAGCTGCGCCACGATAGATGCCATGAAACTTGCCGAGGGCCTCTGGTCCATGCGAAGCGATCCATTCCAGGATGCCCATGCCAGTTGCGATGTCGAGCACTTGCATGTCGCTGTAGTCCAGTTGGTACAGCTTGTCGATCGAATACACTTGCTTCTCTCGAATGCCGATTTTCAAGGCTTCACGCCAACGCCCATCCCTGACCATATTAGGATCAAAAAGACGCTTGGTGCGACCCGAAACCGTCCCTATTCCAAGTGTTGTTCGAGCTCGACAGAAGACCTTATTTTTGCCGTGGATATTGAACTCAGTCCATGAAGCAAAGGCCTCCTCGTACCAAGGCGGCAACAAACGGCCGTCGTAGCCCAAGCGGCACAGCAGCATGTGCCCCCAATGGTGATAACAATGGCCCGCCAAGTCTTCTTGACCGCGATGCCATTGGCGCGCTGAGGACATAGCGTAGGGATCGCTCCAGAAGAAGCCGTAGGTCTTCTTGGCGCTCGTAGTCCAACCCTCCGGCAGGGTCTTTGTCAGGCTCGCAAAGTACTCGACGGTGCGCTCGTAGTGCTCCGCTCGAGTATCAAAGAGATAGAACTCAGCGCGGCGCTCCGCCAGAAGCGTTAGCCCCGGAGCCGCAGCCATTTCGCGATTGAACCAATTGCGCCCCACGACGAGCCTCTCGCCGACCTGCTCCAGAAGTTTGATGGGCACCGTCCCCGCCAACAGAGCTTCGCTAGTCAAGTGCAAAGCAAAAGGCGCCTCTGCCAACTCTTCTGCATGTCTCGCATTGGCTCGCGCCAGAGCTTCACTTCGATCGACCCAAAGCCCCTCGAACAACTCCAAACCCTGGGCGCGCTTCGCATCCTCGGGACTCATCCACTTGCCATCGACTTGAATCAAGCCCTGCTCTAACCGCAGCTTGTTAGCGAGCGTCACCCAACGGTCGCCGTAGCGCACCAAGCCCTTCTTGAACTGCTCAGCATCCTCGGCCGCCAGGATTTGCTTGGCGCGCTCCTCGGGAGTCATCCATTTTCCATCATGCAGCACAAAACCCAGCCACGTGTTGGAAGGCTCGTGAGTCGGCTCAACCTCAACGGCCTTGAGCATCGCCGTCTTGGCATGCTTACGCATGCGTTTCTTCGCCGCCCACAAGCCGAGCTGATGATAATCGTCCCCGCTCTTCGCTTCTTCGAAGCGCTCGTCGAACTCAACCAACTTGCTCTTGGTGCGCTCGATGTGATCGATCTCGCTGGCCTTGAACTCAAGCGTTCCCACCACCGTTCGAATCTTGACCGTCGCTTTGTTTTCCTCCACGACTTGGCCTTCAACCTCGCGGCCATCCTTCATGTGCAGGATGTCCGCGTGGGATGGAAGCGCTAAGCAAACTGCAAGCACTGCCCCGAACGCAAGCCGGATTTTAAACCAGAGCATTGCGTACCTTATGATTCGTCCTCGTCTTGTTCGTCATCTTCATCGCCTTCATCTGCCCCGCCACGCGAACGGGTCTTGCCCAGATTGTACTTATCCAGCTTGCGCTGCAATGCAAAGCGGCTGATACCGAGCAGAGATGCTGCGCGACTCTTATTGCCGCCAGCTTGTGCCAAGGCGCCCTCAATCGAACGCTTCTCAAGGGAGGCCACAGCTGCTCGAATATCCCCAGGGTTTTCAGACAGGGCTTGAGCTTGCGCCGAGGAGTCCGCCGAGCGTCGCTCGCGCACCGCTTCGGAAAGGAAATCCGTGGTGACCTCGTCCTGAACCAGAACGATCAATCGCCGCATTTCGTTCTCGAGTTCGCGCACGTTGCCTGGCCAGTCGTGGGAAACGAGCGCCGCCATCACGTCGTGAGGGATCACTGGCGCCGGCCGACTCGCTTCGCGCGCGGCGCGCGCCATCAAGTGCTCGGCCAGGAGCGGAATGTCCTCTCGTCGATCGCGCAAGGGCGGCAAGATCACCGAGAGCACATTGATCCGATAAAAGAGGTCTTCGCGGAACTCGCCAGCGCGCACCATCTCTTCCAAATTGCGGTGACTAGCCGTCAACAAGCGCACGTTGACTTGCACCTTGCGATCCATACCCAGCGGACGGAACTCGCCGTCTTGCAAGACGCGCAGCAGCTTCTTTTGCATCTGCGGACTCATGTCACCGACTTCGTCGAGGAATAAGGTTCCACCATCAGCCTGCTCGAAAAGGCCTTTCTTCTGACGATGGGCGCCGGTGAACGCGCCGCGCGCGTGACCGAACAATTCGGACTCAAGCAACGTGTCCGGTAAGGCGGCACAGTTCTCGGTCACGAAGGGCTTCTCACGCCGCGCGCCATTGAAGTGAACCGCGCGCGCGATCAATTCCTTGCCGGTTCCGCTCTCACCGTGAATCATCACTGGCAACTCGGTTTCGATCACCTTATCGAGGACTTGAAAGACGTTGCGCAAACCGTTGCTTGCGCCGACGATCGCTGTGTAATCGTAGCGACCGCGCTCGCGACCAAGCTCGGCACGAACCACTGCCAACTCCGTGTCACGATCCCGAACTTTGCGGCCCAATTGCTCATTCAGTGCTTGGATCTGTTGCCTGGAACCCTCGAGCCGCTGGTTGCGCTCACGCAATTCAGCCACGCGCTTTGAGTTCAAGATCGCAACAGCCGCCTGCGATGCGAAGAGCTCAACCATCTCCAGGTCAGGTTCACAGAAAGCGTTGTGCTGCAAACGATTGTCCACGTACAAGACGCCGAGAACACGATCTCGGATTCGAATCGGCAGACACATCACGGAACGCAAACGCAGGTCCTCGACGCTCGCCATACCGGAAAAGCGATCGTCATGGGCGGCGTCCACCGCCAGCACCGGTCGCTCGTGTTCCAACACTCGACTGGCGATTCCCATCGATAGGCGCGAACGCGGAATAATGATATCGGAGCGATCGAAGCTGCGCGCGACACGCACGGACAAGTCAGTGATCCCGACCTTTTCAGTGTCACTAAGCTCGGACGGTTTCTCAGTCATCAGCAAGAAGCCTCGCTCACCTCCCACAAGGGCAACTGCCGAGTCGACTATTTGCCTCAAGAGCGGCAGCAAGTCTGTCTCTCGCGCAAGCTCAGCCGTAATCCGTGCAAAGACTCGCAAGTTGTCGCGCTCGCGGCGCGAGTCGCCTGTGTTGGTTCCGAAGCCGACCTCCGTCAAGTCCGGTTCCGATTCAGGCATCACGACCGGGATCGGCTGCGTCTCGTCCGCCCGCGGTGCATCCAGCGCATCCTCCAAATGAACGATCAAGCGCACCTTGCCGATCGTCATCTGATCGCCATCGACCAGGAGTCGTCGCATGACCCGCTCTCCATTAACCACGGTCCCGTTGGAAGAGCCCAGGTCCAGGAGCCAACAACCCTCTGCTCCGTCCTCAATACGACAGTGATGCCTTGAAACCAGGGTGTGCGAAAGGCGAATCTCATTGTCCACCGCACGCCCGATGGTGATCACGTTACTATCGAACTCCAAGAGAGATCGGGTACCGTCTTCGACGATGGTCATTTTCATGCGACAGGGAGGATCTTGTTTCAGCGAAAAGGGTCAGCTTGCGCCCGTGCACAACCGCACATTCTGAATTACAGGTAACCTCTACGCACCGTTCGGTAACCGCACACTTTTACTTCTCCAAGAAATGTCCCCTAATCCCTGGTACCACAAAGGCTTACGATTCGAGTGTCAGCGCAGCGGAAACTGCTGCAAGACCCACGGCGAGTACGCATACGTCTACTTGGCTCCGAAGGATGTCCGAGCCATCGCTGCCTTTTTGGAGCTAAGCGAGCCTGAATTCCTCTCGAAGCACTGTGCGGAAGACGAGGGCTTCACCATCTTGCGCATCGACGAACCCGCCTGCCCATTCCTTGGGAAGAACCACGATTGCACTATTTATCCGGTGCGACCCAAGCAGTGCGGCAGCTGGCCTTTTTGGCGCGAAAACTTGGATGACAAGGCGCGCTGGGAAGGAGCGGTCAGCGAGTGCTGCGCCGGGATCGGCAAGGGTCCGCTCTACAACCTAGAGAAGGTGGAAGAGATTGCCGACGACACGGAGGATTGGTACGTCGGCGAGAGCGGGAAGCTTTAGCCCCTCCAAGTTCCTGCAACTCACCCCAAGAGCTTGCTAGCCGCTGAGCTCGCCCTTCGCCCGAGCCACAGTCCGGCGCGCTATACTGCGCCTCTATTGCGGCACGGCAGAATCCCTTGCCATCCTCACAAGTCGTTCGTCTAAATGAATCTGAGAGCAAGAGCGCTTCCTCCGCAACATCAGACCGCCAAGCTCTTACCGCGCCGCGTGCTAGCTGGATGTGCGTTCCTTTGCCTGTTGCTGGTAGCCATGTCACCCAGCTGCCAGCCGCCAGAACCTCCCAAGCTGGCGGCTCAGGCGAAAATGGGGAAAGGGGACACCCCCCCTGATAAAGCTCGCAAGAGAGAGAGTCGCCAGCCACAGGGCCCCGAGTTTGATTTGCCCGAAGCGCTGAGGCCAACGGGGAAGACAAGAGCTGAACGCAATTCCCCCATTCACATCTCCGCCGAATACGTCGAACGAGCCAAAACCCGGCCCAACATCCTGCTGATCATGGATGACCAGCATTCTGCTCGTGCTTTGGGCTGCGCCGGCAATCCTGTGATTAGGACTCCGCGCCTCGATCAATTGGCAGCCGAGGGCGCGTACTTCCCCGCGGCGTACTGCAACAATCCAGTTTGCGCACCCTCGCGCTACTCCATGTTCTCCGGGCGATACACCCCCGAGATTGGCGCCCTCAAGAACAGCATTCCACCTACCGAAGGCATCAAGTTCCTGGCCGAACACCTCGCCGAGGATGGCTACTTCACCGGACTGTCCGGCAAGAGCCACTTCTCTCCAGCTTGGTCCACCCACGGCTTCCAAGACATCTATCTGCAGAATAGCTACACAGCCCCTAGCTGGACGCATTACACGCCGTGGCTTGTACGTGAATACCTCGAGCGAGGATTTGAGGGCTCGCCGCACTTCTGGAAGACGAACCGAGAGGGAACAGATCCTCTCGATCCGGCCTATGGGATCTGCACGATCAATCCTCATCCTGCGGACATTTCCCCGGAGCACTGGGTCACACAGATGGCCTTGCGCTTGATGGACGAGGCGATCGTCGCGGACAAGCCATTCTTCGTCAACGCTTCCTACTTTGCGCCACACCATCCTTATGGCCCGCTGCAACAGTTCTATGACCTGTACGAAGGAGTCGAGATACCGCTGCCTAGTTCGTACAGCGAAGAAGCTCCGAGCATGACTCATCACTTGACACTGGATCAGTACCGAGTCGTGCAGCGTCACTACTACGGTTTCGTGAGCCAGGTGGACCACTACATCGGCGAACTGCTAGACGGCTTAGAGGAGCGCGGCTTGGCCGAGGACACGCTCGTCATCATGGTCTCTGATCATGGCGACATGATGGGCGAGCATAACGACTTGGGCAAGGGCGTCTATGCGGAAGGATCGGTCCGTATTCCGTTCTTACTACGGTGGCCGCGGCGAGTTCCGCCGCAGCAAAGGATCGCCACGCGGGTTTCATTAATCGATGTCTTCCCTACAGTCTTCGATGCGCTGCATTTGGAACTGCCGAGTGTCGCAAGGGGCAATAGCCTGCTGCCGCTTGTCGATGGAAGCGGAGGGAATTCGGCCCCAAACCGCCCCGTCTTTATCAGCAACCATCGTCGCCTACCGTACGCGTTCATTAGCGTCCTCGATGGCCATTTCAAGCTGGTGCATAAAAAACCTGCCAAGGGCTCTTACGAGACACTCTTATTCAACATCGAGCTCGATCCAGACGAGACCAAGAATCTGGCTTCTGACGCCGCCTATGGGAAGGTATTGGCGGAATTGGAAGAACAGCTCTCTGTCTATTGGGAGTCACAGAAAGACTACCTGCCCGAGAAGATGCCGGAACCAGTCCCGCGGCCCGCACTTCAAAATCACCCGAAAGAGAAACTGTGAGAAGTCCGGGTTTACCCGGGCCAATCAGGCTCCTTTGAATTGGGGCTTACGCTTCTCGGCGAAGGCAGCGAGGGCTTCCAAGCGATCCACTGTGTCGATCGTTAGCCCGTAGCATTCACTCTCGACTGCGAGGCCTTGCTCCTGCGGCAACTCAGAGCCTTGATCGATCGCACGCTTCGCTGCGCGCACTGCGACGGGACCGTTCGATGCTATGGATTGGGCCAACTCCAGCGCGCAGGAATCCAGTTCGCCGTCCGGCGCAAGGCGATTGATGATGCCGAGCTGCAAAGCCTCTGTTCCATCAAAGCGGCGCGCCGTCAGGATCAAGTCCTTCGCAACCGCTTTGCCGACCAAGCGCGGCAAGCGCTGGGTCCCCCCAGCTCCGGGGATGATCGCAAGGGAAGTTTCTGTAAGCCCAAACTTCGATTGCGCGGTCGCTACTCGTAAGTCGCAGGCAAGCAAGAGTTCCATACCTCCACCGAAAGCAAAGCCATTGATGACTGCGATCGTCGGCTGCGGCAAGGTTTCCACGTCGTCCATCAGTCCGCGGATGTGGCGCACGAAGGTCGGCACGAGATCGACTGGCATCGACTTGCGTTCTTTTAGATCAGCGCCAGCGCAGAAGGCGCGTTCACCCGCACCTCGAATCAAAACACATCGAATAGAGAGGTCGACGCGCAGATCCTCAAGCGCGGTGCGAAAACGACGCAGGGTTGCGAACGAGAGACAATTCATCACTTCCGGACGATTGATCGTCAGCGTTACCAGGTCGCCCTGGCGCTCGACCATGAGCAAATCAGGTTGGTCGGGAACGTGACTGGGGAACTCTTCGCAAACCGGGGGGCGTTCTGTGTTTGTCATAGGTGCAGGTTAACGCCAAGCAGCGAGTACTGCTCCAAGGATCTCAGCTGCGGGCAAGGCACTCATGCAGGCCCCGCGCGCTTCGCCTTCCGAGATCGGGCAGCGCTCTAGATGACAAGGCCCGCAATCCGTCCGATGACGCAGGACGGCGGTTTGCTGGTTGTGATCGGCGGTGTGACGCGGATCGCTCGGACCGCAAATAATGATCTGCGGACGGGCTGCCGCCGTGGCCAGATGCCGCGGACCACTGTCGGTACCCAGGAATAGGTCACAATCCTCGACCAGAGCCAGAAGCTCAGCGAGGGTCGGCGGCGGCGCATCGAAAAGAACTGCGCCGTGCGGGGCACTCTGTTCATGAACCGAGCGGGCCAAATCCTCCTCACCGGGCGCGGTGGCGATCACTACACGCGGGCCGCCCGCCTGCGCCAACTCCGCGAGCACCTTGGCGAGCAATTCAGCCGGTGCCGCTTTCGCAGAGTTCGCCCGGGCAGAGGCATCCAGGAGCAAGAAAGGCTCTCCTGTGCTGAGGCCGAGTTCGGCCAATCGTCTGCGCACGGAGCTGCGCGCACGGACGGGCGCCTGAAGCTGGGGCGCTCGATCCACCACCGCGACCCCGAGCGTTCCCGCCAATTCAGCGCAAGCCGCAGCAAAGGGACGCGGCAAGCGCCGCGCGCCACGCCCGCTTATTCCGAGTCCCACAGGAACCCCGCCACGCTCAAGCGCTGGGCGAAATCCAGCAGTCGCCAGCCACCCACGACCGCCGCTCGACCAAGCGACCCGCATCCGTATTCCAGCCCGCCAAGCACTCCACAAGCTGCGCATCGAACCATCGAGAAAGAGTGCTACATCATGCCCGCGCCAATCATCGTCAGGCGCAATGCAACGGACACCTTCGAAACGATCACCGAAGAGGTCGAAGAAACGCGGTGGTGCCACCAGGGTCAGCTGGCGAAGTTTCCCGACGGCCAAGAGTTGCGCCAGGCTAGCCACGACGGGCTCCGCCATGACGAAGTCGCCGAGCCACGAAGGCAAGCGCACTAGCAACGAGTCGCCATCTCGCAGACGCACCATTCAGCGACCTCCCAGAACTTCCTCTGCGGCCTCGATTGCACGTGATGCGGGCAAGTCGGTCATGCAGCGGTGATGATTGAGCGGACAAGTTCGCTGAATGCAGGGCGAACATTCGAGACCATCCAAGCGCACCACGCGACAATGCTCCAGCGAGGTCGCTGTCAGCTCTGGAAAGTTCGGCCCCATAATCGAAACACAGGGAACATCAAAAGCCGCCGCCACCCAGCGCGGTCCCGAGTCTCCGACGAGCAATAAGCGGGCCGCCTTGACCTGTGCCTTCAATCGCTCGAGATCGCGCGGACTCTCAGAGAGTTCAATCGCATCGTGCTTGCAAGCCTCGCGGACGGCACGCATCAGAGGCTCCTCGTTTGGCCCACCGCTGATCACGGCGCGCCAACCATGGCGCGCATGCAGCTCGTCGAGCACCTCCGCAAAGCGCGCGGGTGGCCATAGCTTGGCGGCGCCAAATGCCGCCCCCGGGCAGCAAAAAACGTAATCCTCGCCCTTTTCGAGTCCAGCCTCAAGTAACTCTTCAGCCACCTTGGCCTGCAATTCCTCGCGCACCCAGAGGCTCGGATGCAGCGAAGGGAGCTGCAAGCCCAAGAGCCCCGCAGCATCGCGATGCAAGTGAGCGGTTGGAACCGGGACGCGACGACCGGCGCGTGTGGGAGGAATGAAACTGTGAGTCAGAAGCCAACGCCGCCCCGAGAGAGCACTCCCCGCTCGCTGCTTGACGCCCGCACGAAAAGCGCGCCAGGCCGATCCTAGTGAATTCGAGAGCAAGAGGGCTGCGTCTGCTCGCAGTACTTGGTACTGCGCGACCTCCTCCTTGGAGCTCTCCAAGGTCACGATGCGATCCGCCCAAGGAGCATCGGCGAGTAGTGGCGCCAGGTGTGCCCGCATCAGGAAGCGCACGTCATCCCACTCCGTCGAGTTCGCGGCAGCCTCCAGGACCGGCGTAGCCATTACTATGTCCCCGACCCAATTCGGTACACGCACAACCAAACGTCCACGGCCCTTGTCTATTCCTTTCGAAGTCATCGACTCTCCTCCATCGTAGGGAAGCTCGTGCCGCCACGCGGTGTGTGTGCAGCCATGCGCCGCTCCTTGGCGATCACTGCCAGCAGTATGCGCCGTTTCTCCCGCTTGTTCAGAATCCCTTGGTCCCGCATCCAGCTCGTCAAGAAGCGCAGGGCCAAGGTCCTGCGCACGCCGCTCGAAGTCGAGTGCCAGAGCGCCGCGAGATCCTTGATCAGCCAGCGGCGGCGAGGACGCCGTTCTCGGCGCGCCCGACCGAGATCGATCAACACCAAGCGCTCGCGGCCGTCTGCCAAGCGCTCAACCAGCACGTGATCTAAATAGAGGTCGCGGTGATACCAGCCTCCCCGGTGGAAGGTCGTCACCAACTCGAGGAGCTCGGCAAGCCAGCGGTCGGCGTCCTCGGGTCGGCGCTGCAAGAGCTGACGCAGGTTCTCCTCGTGGACGACCTGCTCCATCACGACCAATGAGATGCCCGGCTCGCTGGAACTCAGATGCCAGGCGATCGCCGCAGGTACAGGCAGCCCAAAGCCCGCCAATTCAACCAATTGAGCGAACTCGCGCTGAGCCGGCCCGCGGACCTCAGCGCCCCGCAGACGCTCCCGCCAACCCTCGAGCCCAGGCCCAACGGAGAAGCGCTTGACGATGCGCGGCACCCCTTTCGAGTCGATCCAGGCGAAGGTCTCCCGGCCAGGACCGCGCCGCAGAAGCGCTGGCGGGCTCCAGGAGGCCAACTGTTCCAGCTCCTGGTCGCTCGGCGCTCCAAGGAAGTCTACGGGGACTCGGCCCTCATTCGGTCTCGGTATGTTCATGCTCACGCGCTAGGCCGCGCCGCAATTGTGCTCCCTCGGAGGGGTGCTGACGAGGGCAATTCGGGGGTCAAGTTTGGGTTCGGGGGCTGACTAGGCGATCCGGCCGAGGAAGACTAATTCACTTATATGCAAAAAGACACGGATGGGGACTTTCGCTTCGCGTCCAGGAGATTTGGAATGTGCACTGAAGGCAGGGCTCTCCCAGGCGGAGAGTCCTTCCTGTATTCCACATTCCGGGGGAGTCTCTCCTCCAGCCCCACGATCCCCTACAAAACCACCCGATGTCGAAAGCCCCCGCGACCAGCGCGTTGCAGGAAAAGGACGAGTTCAACCCGTTCCTTTCGATGGCGCAACTGTTCGATACAGCTGCGGATATCCTCGATCTAGATGATGGCATTCGGGAGGTGCTACGCCGCCCCGACCGAGAGTTGACCGTCGCTCTGCCAATCGTCATGGACGATGGCAGCACGAAAGTCTTCACCGGATACCGCGTGCAGCACAACTTCCTCCGTGGCCCATGCAAGGGCGGCATCCGCTTTGCTCCGGACGTCAACCTTGATGAAGTCCGCGCACTCTCCGCATGGATGACCTGGAAGTGCTCCGTCGTCGACATTCCTTTTGGTGGCGGCAAAGGCGGAGTGATTTGTGATCCCCGCGAATTGTCTAAGCGCGAACTGGAACAGATCACGCGACGCTACACCGTTTCCATCATGGACATTCTTGGTCCCGACCGTGACGTGCCCGCTCCGGACATGAATACGGACGAGCAGACCATGGCGTGGATCATGGACACCTATTCGATGCACATGCGTCGAACGACAACCGCCATTGTAACTGGTAAGCCGATCTCACTCGGTGGTAGTCGCGGACGTCGCGAAGCCACCGGACGTGGCGTGATGCTTTGTTGTCGCGAAGCAATGAAGAAGCTAGGACGTCGCCCTGAGAACACGCGCGTAATCGTGCAGGGCTCAGGCAATGTCGGTGGCATCGGCGCGCTACTTCTGTACCGGGAAGGTTACAAGATCATCTCGCTGTCAGATATGTACAGCGCGATCATCAACGAGAACGGTCTCGACGTCCCGCAAGTACTCGAATACTTGCGCACCAACGGCAAGCTGGAAGGCTTCCCCGAGGCAGAGCACCTCTCCAACAAAGAGCAGATTTTCGCGGATTGCGATGTGTTGGTGCCCGCCGCTACGGAGAACCAAATCACCTCCAAGAACGCGCATCGCATCAAAGCAGGCTTGATCGTGGAAGGCGCCAATGGGCCCACTACGGCCGCTGCGCAGCTAATCCTCGACGATCGCGGCATCACAGTTGTGCCCGATATCCTGGCCAATGCAGGCGGAGTGACCGTCAGTTACTTCGAGTGGGTACAAGACCGCGCTGGTTATTTCTGGACAGAAGAAGTCGTCAACAGTCGCCTCGAACAGGCGATCGTCAAGGCTTTCGACGATGTCAATGAAGTGGCCAACAAGCACCAGGTCTCGATGCGCATCGCGGCCTACGTCTTGGCTATCGAACGGGTCGCGAGTGTTTATCGTCTTCGTGGTGTCTTTGGTTGATCACAAGCTAGTCAGATGAATTCAACACCTAACGTAGACGGCTTGGACGATCTCTTGCCCAGCACTCCGCTGCTGGACGACGAGACGCCCTTCGCGACCATGATGGCCAACTTCGATGAAGCTGCCAATGAGATCGGAATCAACCGCGACAGTTACGCTGTCCTGCGCAAACCCGATCGTGAAATCTCAGTTTCAGTCCCAGTTCGACTTGACGATGGGAGCCTGGCGATCTTCGACGGCTACCGTATTCAACACAACGCCGGGCTCGGCCCCTTCCTCGGTCCGTTGCGACTCGAGAAAGATCTGCGTGTTGACGAGCTGCGCGCAATCGCTGCATGGATGACTTGGAAGTGCGCCGTCCTAAACGTGCCCTTCGGCGGTGCCGCCGGCGGTATTCGCATCAACACGCACAAGAACTCAAGTCGCGAAGTCGAGCGGGCCGTGAGGCGCTACACCGCTAGCCTCATCGATGACATCGGACCCGAGCGGGATGTATTCTCCCCGGACATCAACGCGGATGAGCGCACCATGGCCTGGATCATGGACACGGTCAGCACCCACCGCCGGGTCACCGAAAACGCTGCTGTGACCGGTAAGCCAACTTCTATGAGTGGCACCCTCGGTCACGAAACTGCTGTTGCACAGGGCTTGCGCGTAATTTTGCGTCTGGCTCGCGAGCGCTACAAGTTACCCACGGGGCCGCTGCGCGTCGCCATTCAGGGAGCAGGCACCGTTGGTGGCAATCTCGCGCGCATCTTGGCGGCAGATGGTCACCGCATCGTCGCTATCTCCGACGTCTCGGGATCCCTGCTCTCCAAGACTGGCCTCGATGTTCAGAGCGTGCTCAACTGGCGTAAGAACTCCGGCCCCTTCGAGGGCTACGACGGTGCCTGCGACCATGGCACCAACGAGGATCTGCTCTCCATCGAGTGTGACGTGTTGATCCCCTGCGCAGTTGCCAACGCGTTGCACTCGCGCAACGCGCACATCGTCAACACGAAACTCCTGCTCGAGGGCGCTCACGGTCCGATCTCGGCCAAGGCCGACTGGCTCCTGCATCAACGCGGGATCCCGATTGTTCCGGACATCCTTTCCAACGGCGGCGGCACGGTAAATAGCTACTTCGAGTGGGTGCAAAACCGCATGGGCTACAGCTGGATCCATCCTGTCGTCAACAAGCGCCTACGGCGCTTCATGACTGAAGCGTGGAATTCCTGCACCAAGCTCACGGACGAACGTAATGTTCGCCTGCGAATGGCTGCCAGTATGCTGGCGGTTATGCGCGTTGCCGAAGCGGATAGGTTGCGAGGCATCTACGCTTGAGCGACTGCGCCGGAACACCGGGGCCGATCAGCTGGGACGACTTCACCAAAGTCGAACTGCGGGTCGGCCGGGTGATCTCGGCTGAAGTCTTTGCCGAAGCACGTAAGCCGGCCTACATCTTGCAAGTCGACTTCGGGCCGGAGATCGGCGTGAAGAAGTCGAGTGCGCAAGTCACGGAGCACTACCAGAGCCAGGAGTTGGTCGGGCGATTGGTGGTTGGAGTCGTGAACTTCCCCAAGAAACAGATCGGCCCATTGATGTCGGAATGCCTAGTGACTGGCTTCCACGACGCCGATGGCGCCGTGGTGCTCTGCACGCCGGACTTGGACGTCCCGCTGGGCACGAAACTGTTGTAGCCGGTAGCTGCTACTTCGCCTGCTTCTGAACCTTCGCCCATGAATCGCGCAGAGCCACCGCGCGATTGAACACCGGAGCACCCGGCTTCGAGTCGCCCAAGTCAGCGCAAAAGTACCCGAGGCGTTCAAACTGGAATGTCTGGCCGGGCTCTGCCAACGCTAGCGACGGCTCCAACTTGCACGCTTCCAAGACCTTTTTCGAATCCGGATTGAGGTGATTCTTGAAGCTGCCGCCTTTACGGAACTCCATCGGGTTGGGGTGCTTGAATAGGTGGTCGTAGACCCGAACCTGAGCGTCCAAAGCTTGATCGCAAGAGACCCAGTGCAGAGTCGCCTTGATCTTGCGGCCATCCGCCGAATCGCCGCCACGCGTCTCCGGGTCATAGGTAGCATGGATTTCAGTCACCTCACCGGTCGCAGGATCCGTAACGAAATCTGTACAGGTGATGTAGTAGGCGTATCGCAAGCGTACCTCGCTGCCCGGCGCAAGACGCCAGAACTTCTTTGGCGGCTCCGCGCGGAAGTCGTCGCGCTCTATGTAGATCTCGCGGCCGAAGGGCACCATGCGAGTGCCTGCGCTCTCATCCTCGGGGTTGTTGACCGCCTCTAATTCTTCACTCTGACCCTCGGGGTAATTGGTAATCAAAACCTTGACCGGATCGAGCACCGCCATCACGCGCGGCGCTGTCTTGTTCAACTCACTGCGTAGAGCGTTCTCAAGCAGAACCATCTCGATCGTGCTGTTGAACTTGGCCACACCAATCCCCTTGAGGAATGAGCGAATTGCCGCGGGCGTGTAACCACGCCTGCGCAATCCGGAGATCGTGATCATGCGCGGATCGTCCCAACCGTCGACCAGCCCCTCCTCCACCATCTTGATCATGTAGCGCTTTGAGAGGATGTTGAACGACAGGTTCAGCCGCGCGAACTCGGTTTGCTTCGAGGGGAAGATGCCAAGCTTCTCGATGAACCAATCGTAAAGCGGACGATGGTTCTCGAACTCGAGGCTACACAGAGAGTGTGTGACGCGTTCAATGGAATCCGACTGGCCGTGGGCCCAGTCGTACATCGGATAGATCGGCCAATCCATTCCGGTACGGTCGTGAGAAATCTTACGAATGCGGTAGAGCGCTGGGTCGCGCATATTGAGATTGGCCGAAGCCATGTCGATCTTGGCTCGCAAGATTCGACTACCATCCTCGAAGTCACCGGCGCGCATGCCTTTAAAGAGCTCAAGGTTCTCCGCGACGGTGCGGTCGCGAAACGGGCTATTGGTTCCGGGAGTCGTCGCGGTACCGCGCCCCGAGGCCATCTCTTCCGCGCCCTGATCGTCGACGTAAGCATCGCCAGACTCGATCAACTGCAGCGCGTACTGATAAAGCTCTTCGAAGTAATCAGAAGTGTAGAAGAGCCTCTCGCCCCAGTCGTAACCGAGCCATTTGATGTCCTTCATGATCGACTCAGCGAACTCCACCTCCTCCTTGCCCGGATTCGTATCGTCGAAGCGCAGGTTGCATGTACCACCGAACTCTTCGGCGATTTGGAAGTTGACGCTGATCGCTTTCGCGTGGCCGATGTGCAAGTAGCCACTGGGCTCCGGAGGGAAGCGCGTGCCTACGCGTCCCCCATTCTTGCCTTCCGCGACATCGGCGGCAATCTTGGTGCGAATGAAGTCTCGGCTGACGGACGTTTCGTCGGGCTTATCTGTCACGGCGCTCTCTTCTCTGTCTCGGGGTGTTCGGCCAAGAAGGGACTTAGCCGGGGAGTGGCTATTCTCCGTCGCTAGCTTGAGAACTCAAGGTGTGGTCGCGGCTAGCTGGCCACAAGCTGCAAAAATATCGCGGCCGAGGGAGTGCCGCAGGGTGGTAGAGACTCCGCGCTGGCGAAATCGTAGAGCAAATGCCTCGCCTTCAGCCTGACTGGTCGGCCGCAGATCCGGGTCGATCGAGCTCTTAGCGGCCCCGAGCTGCGGACGATTGAAAGGGATCAGATTCAGCAAAATGGGCAAGCCCTCAAGCCAGATTGCGAGAGCCGCTTCGTCTGAAGGGCGATCCGTAACGCCCGCCAGCAACAAGTACTCGATCAATACCTTAGCGTCACTGATTTCTGCGACACGGATAACGGCTTCGCGCAACTCCTCGAGAGAGACACGTCGCGCCATCGGAATCAAGCTGGCGCGCACCTCTGCGCGCGCAGAATGCAAACTCAAGGCTTGTCGAACATCCGGGAAAGCGCGCGCCAAGCGCTGCATTTCAGCGGGTAGACCCACCGTCGAAACCATGATGTTCTTGGCGGACAAGGCAAAGCTGGCAGGATCAGTCAAACGCTCAAGCGCTGCGTGCAACAAGTTCTCCTCCATGAGCGGCTCTCCCATCCCCATGAACACTAGATTGCGCAAGTCTCGCTGCTCGGTGCGCAAAACTTGGCGCGCTTGCACAACCTGATCGAGCAATTCAGCAAGCGACAAACTCTCCGGCTTTCCAAGAAACCCTGACGCGCAGAAAGAACAAGCAACAGGGCAACGACTCTGAATAGAAACGCACAGCGAAGTTCGTCCAGAAGCGATACGCAACAAAACGCTTTCGATACGCTTGCCGCTGGGAGTGCTAAAGATCAGCTTGGAAGCGCCATCCTCTTCACTATCCCGGCGTTCAACGAGCTCCAAGACCTTCCCCGCAATACCCGCACGCCAAGAGTCAGGAACGGGATTGCGTAGAGCATCGACAGCCTGATCCAATGTCCGGCCGTGACGCAAAACAGAGCGAGCGATGCGCATTCCGCATTGCGGGTCAAAACGTGTCCTGGAGCAATGTTCTCGCAAGGCTCGGCTGTCATGAAGTTCGATCACCGCGATAGACTAACCGGCCCGCCCACGGTCTTCCTCAGCAACCTACCCATTCAATCGATGACTGCCCTCTACCTCCGAAAAACAGGCATCTTCGCTCTGGCTCTGTTCACCGCGAGTTGCGCTACAACCGCTGCTGCGACTCAGTCTACCCAGCAGCATCCGGAAGCCAACTTCCGGTCAGTAGTCGAGCACTATGGGGCAGACCGAGGCTCTTTGCGTCGCTTCTACAACATGGAGAACTCTCCCTTGCGCTTGAAGCGCTTGGACACCTTCGATGCTAGCTGGAAGGAACAGCTCGCACAAACCGAGTTCGATTCTCTATCGGTAACCGGACGCATCGACTATTCGCTCATTGATACGGAGCTTGAATACGATGCGGCAAAGCGCGCGGAACTCAGAGCACGGATCGAAGCTGCGAGTGAACTATTGCCTTTCACGCAAGCGATCTTCGCCTTGGAAGAAGGGCGTTGGAATCTCGCCCCGATCACTCCGGAGGAAACAGCAAAGATCTTGACCAAGATTACCGAGCAGGCGAAGGACGTCAAGAAGCGCGTTCAACTCACGGGAAAGGAAGAGGACACGAGAGGCGAAGCAGAGGCCGAGCCCGAAGCGATTTTAATCGATGCAGTCGGCGCCCGCTGGATCGCGGGCAACGTCTCGCATGTGCGCTACTTGCTCGCCACCTGGTATGGCCACTACGCCGAGTACGACCCGAGCTTTGCTTGGTGGAATGAGTTGCCTTACGAAAACGCGCGCGAGGCACTCGATGAACTGGCCAAGCATCTGCGCGAGGAAATCGCAGAGCAGAAGGGAGAGGATGATGATCCTCTGATTGGCGACCCTATCGGTCGCGAGGCGCTACTGATCGATTTGCAGCATGAGTGGCTTTCTTACACGCCCGAAGAATTGATCGCGATCGGCGAAGCGCAGTTTGCTTGGTGTGACGAACGTCTACTTGAAGCCTCCAATGAGATGGGCCACGGTGACGATTGGCGTGCAGCGCTCGAGAAGGTCAAGACGCTCTATTCGGCTCCTGGAGAGCAGGGCCAACTAGTTGCGAACCAGGCTCGTGAGGCCATTGCCTTCTTGAAGGAGCGCGACCTAGTCACGATCCCGCCGCTTTGCGAAGAAACCTGGCGCGTTCAGATGTTGACAAAGCGTGGACAGCGTACGCTGCCCTTCGCCGCCTACGGTGGCCAGAAGATGTCCGTGGCAGCCCCCACGTCGGACATGGACCACGAGCAGAAGCTAATGAGCATGCGCGGCAACAACATCCACTTCACGCGCTCGGTAACTCCGCACGAGTTGATTCCCGGGCACCACCTGCAAGGCTTCATGGCGCGGCGTCACAACTCCCATCGCAGCCTGTTCAGAACTCCCTTCTTAGTGGAGGGCTGGGCACTCTACTGGGAGATGCTCGAGTGGGACGAAGGTTGGGCGCAGGGCCCCGAGGACCGAGTCGGAATGCTGTTCTGGCGCAAGCACCGTGCTGCGCGCATCATCGTCTCATTGAAGTACCACTTGGGCGAGATGAGCTCCCAGGAGATGATCGACTTCTTGGTCGATCGAGTTGGGCACGAGCTCGACAATGCAACCAGCGAGGTTCGCCGATACATCAACGGCTCGTACTCACCGCTCTATCAGTGCGGATACATGATCGGTGGCTTGCAGTTGCGCAAGCTACGCGAGGAGGTTGTTGATGGCGGCAAAATGTCGCTGAAGGAATTCCACGACGCTATCCTCAAGGAGAATTCCATTCCCATCGAGCTTATTCGAGCATCACTGCTCGGAATCAAACTGGAGCGCGGAACGCGCACTAGTTGGAAGCCGGAGCTGTAGATATTTTATGTGCTGAAGACGACGATATCGCAGCCTTCAGCACACACAAAAGCAGCGCGACCAGCGTTGCAGCTGTTATCCACGCTCCAAGTCTAAGCCCCGGCACACTGAACTCAAACCTCACTAAACGGGCGTCCAGCGGTAGTTTAACCAAACTCACCAAGCCATCCGCGCGCAAGATTTCCACGGGATGCCCATCGACCGTGGCGGACCAGCCTGGGTGCAACGTTGTCAGTTCGGATAGCAACAGAAAGCCCGCTTGACCGCTCACGTCGACCTCGATGCTATCCATTGACTTCGTCACTCGCTGGTCCAAGAGTTCGTGCATTCGAGTAGGCGAGCGCTCCCACAGCACACTTTGGCCGGAGCGAGTCAACTCCCCTTTCGGGTGGCTACGCGCCCAATCAAGGAGCTCCAGGTCATCTATCTTGCGCCCACTGAAAAGCACAGATCCGACGTCCTCAACATCCATTGGAAAACTGCGGCCTGCTTCCGCCAAGACGCGGCTCTTCGCATCATGTTTTTCGGAACGTAGCTGTTTAGCAACGGACCTCCGGCGCGCCAAGTCCGTGCCGACCACAAGCGTTGGATTCTGAACGACGACAGCTCGCGAGCGAGCTGAAGAGCGCTCATAGAGAAAGCTAGATTCGGTCCCGTAGCTTTTCAAACGTTGAAGATTCGCTGGCGAAAGTTGTGAACTCTCCGCCACCAGTTCTAAACCAGGAAGCTTGAGCTCTTCATAGCTAACCATGTACCTAACGTTCAGCGCATCGAGCACGGACCGCGACTTCCGCTCAAGCTGGGCCGCAGTGGCCTGGGTGTCGACCAACTCATCGTAGATCGCATTGCCGCTCCCAGGACCGCCAAGAGCCCCACCAATTGATTCGATTCCAAGCGCCACCCACGCACCTTGCTCGCCGATTCCATTATCACTCAAGCGTCCATAGCGCGAATCGCCCGTGACCACCTCAAGCTGGCCTGCGGACAAGGCCAACCGATCCTGTGCGGCGTCAAGCTGACGACCTCGGGACTTGGCCCCGGGGAGACTGCCCGTATCCCACAATAGCGCCACGCAAGCTGCCGATCCGAGAGCGACTGCACGCCAGCCGAACTCTTTCGTGCGCACCCACTGCCAACCAAATCCTGCCAACAGGCTCGCACCGAACCCAACCGCCAGGACAAAGCGCGAATGACGACGCATGCGGTCGTAACCCGGCATCCAATCGTAAGCAAGCTCGTGCAACGCACCGGATGCCAGGACGAAGCAAACCATGGTTCCCGCCGCCAGCGCAAGCCAAGCTCTTTTGCGCCAACCCACGAATAGACCGAGCAACACTCCGAGTCCCACACTCCAGAAGCCGGCGCCTGCGTATTGCCGCCAGAGAATGGAACGAAGGGTCAGCAGTCGACTCCCATTGCCAAGTTCCATGAGTTCCTCTTCAAGCGCTGAGTCGCGCGCGAACTCAACCCCTAGTGGGACACTGCGCCCCGACGACTCTAGCCAAGCGAGCTCTGGGATTAACTTGATTGCGATCAGTCCGAAAAACACAAGGGCGGCAAGGCAGACACCGCCCGCCAATTGACGCATCTCCTGCTTCTTCCAAGGGCGAATTAAATAAGGGATCGCAAACGCCGACGAGAAGCAACCCAACCAATACAACGAAGGCTCGCCGCCTGCGTGCCATTGCAAAGCGGCGAAGATGCCAAGCCAAGTCCCCGCTCGCAGGCTGCGCTTGCCCTCCAAGAGATCTAGGATAACTAGCAGCGACCATGGCCACCAACAAACCGCATAGCCGAAACCATAGGGCGTTGAAGTGAACCCGAAGGCTGGAAAGCGCGCAAGTACGAACAAGACTGCGCAGAGGAGCGGCGCAAGCCCTTGCAACCCCAAGCGCCGTGCGAACAAAAACGTTCCAAAAGAACCACCGAAGAGGTGCAAAAGCAAAAGCAAGTTCATCGTGAAGGCCGCGCTCAAGTAGGAGGCGGCCAGCACGAAGGGTGGATAGCTGAAGGGTTTCGTGGCCACGCTGAACAGGGGAGTTCCACCGAGGATCCAAGGCGACCACGCGGCGATAGTCGAACCCTCCAAGTGTGCGCGGCGTACATGCAAGGCATCGATGCGATGCATGGTGTACCAGTCGTGCCCGAGAATCGTTCCGCCCAAAGAAAAGTGCCCCGGGAAGCGCAGCAGAATTGCAGCGCATATCACGATCAGCGCAACGAAAAGCGCACGTGAGCTCTTCACTCGCTAGACGCTCCCGCGGCGCGCAGTAGCTCGACGACCTCTTTATTCCCGAAGCGCTTCGCCCACCTCATGGCCGTCAGCCCATCTTCACTTTCCAGTTCAAGACTCGCGCCCGACTCAATCAGGAGTTCGACCATACGAGTGTCCAGAGGGTCCATCTTCGCGGCCCAAGCCAATGGCGTCATACCCGATGAATCCGGCGTGTCCACATTCGCTCCGCGCTCGATCAGGAATTCGGCAAACTCTACATATCCAGAAATCACAGCACTGGCGAGTGGTGTCGGAGTCCGGCCCACCGGAGCATTGACGTCTGCGCCCAAATCTAACAGGACCCGGGCAACTTTCACGTCATTGCAGGTAGCGGCGTAGATCAAAGCAAACTGTTCGTAGTTGAGTGGAAACTGCGCCCCGGCTGCGGCCAACTCCCTGAGCTGTTTGCAGTCCCCGAGGTTAGCCGCGCAGAAAAGCGGAGAGGCGCCATTCAGTCCAAGACTGTCGATAGAGACTCGCTCTTCAATCAGTCGCGTCACAACCGCCCCGGCGCCGGAGGTCAGGCAAGCTGCCAAGAGCGGGGTGTAGCCTTCGTCCGACAGCTCATGGGGATTACCTCCACTCTTCAAGAGCAGCTCGATCTTGTTCAAGTCATGCGCTGCAAGCATCAGCGGTGTCAAACCAGTTGAACTGCGTATGTTGGGGTCCGCACCGGACTCAAGCAGACTCCTCAATTCGGCAAGGGTTCCAAAAGCTGCAGCAAGATGCAGTGCGGACACCCCGAGGTCGCAGGCACTCGTGTCCGATGAGTCTCGACCAGGCCCAATTCCGAATAGGGCTTCCGTACGCTCGGAACCATGGCCGTGTAGAGCTAGAGCCATCATCGACCAAGTGCTACCGAAGTAAGAAATGAACTGGTCGCGTTGATAGGGAAAGCCGGTGGAGACCTTTGGAATCTGGCCAACGATTCGCCTCCTCGAACGAACATGCCATGTTCCATCTTCAGCTTGCGTATCGAGGAGAAAGCGCAAGCCTCGCTTCCAAGTCGTGCTCTCCGTCGACAAACCCGCCGCTTGATTCAAGACAACCAAAGCCTGGCCCGTCGCATAGGCATCGCTAGCTCTGGTTTCGATTTGTGCCCAGCCGCCGTCCGCTCTCTGCCACCCGACGATTTCCTTGGCTGCCGCCTGGAGCAAGGGCTCCTCTGATCCACACCAAGCCATGCCCAAGAGGCGCATACTACGTTCCTCCATGTCTTTGGGTGCAGCAGCTTCCAGCCAACCGCGCGCATGATTCAATCGCCCCGTCATCTCCTCTTTGCGTCCCTCCGGGCCATAGAGCTGCAAAGCGCGCACACAAAATGCGCTGGCCGAAATGTGCGTGTCTTCAAACGGAGGGCGGTGTTCATTCGAATACCATTCGCCCGTAACCGTTTGGCGGGATGCGATGAAGTACGCAACTACATCGCTCACATCGTCACGGGGTTCATTCCGTGCTCCCAAGCCGAGCAAAGTCATCGAGCGTCCAAAAACACCAACGCCTGTGCAATGCAGAAGCGGCTCGTAACGTTCTCGAGAATAGTTTCGCACCGCGGTCGCCTCTGAGTCCGCGAGCTTTTCATCAATACGAAAGCCCGTCTCGCGTGCCAACGCCACAGCTAGGGCTCCCATGCCCTGGTGATGACACGACATGCAGGCTGCTGTCTCAGTCCAAAAACGCGTGCTCTCCTGAATCGGGTCGAGAGCTCGCTCGACCGCCACATTCGCCTCCCTGGCAAGCTGATTCCCAGCTTCATCCTCCCCAAGAGACTGCACGCCTACCAATAAGGCTGTGGCAAGGGTCCAAAAGAATGTGAGGTGCTGGCTCATACAGGGGTAATTTACCATGAATAGACGCCTGTTGGCGCCCCACTAGGTAAACCCCGATCAACCGAAAAGCGGGTCAGCGATTTGCTAAGAAGTAGCCAGAAGACGGCGGTACCGCCGCCTTCCGGCTACTTCTTGCGCGCCACGACATCGAATATATGCCAGTGCTTATCCTTGCCAGTCGATTGGGGACCGAGTTCTTCGCGTTCTCTTAGATGAATGACCTCGAAGTCCTCCAAGTCTGCATACAGCTCTTCACGAGAGTGCGACGTCAACAGCTCGCCCGCCTTCACCCACTCGTCCCGATCACCAAGGAAGTGGGCGCTAAGCATCCCACCTGACACGAGTCGTTCGCACACTTGCGCCCAGAGTCTCTTGAAAACATCGGGCCTAGCAAAGAACAGGCTGAGGCTCGCGTGAAATAAGTGACACTCAGGAATACGCACCTCCTCGAACCCAACGCAATCCAAGGAAAGCCGCTCACGGAGTTCCGAGGGAATTTGCCTCGTAGTTAGATCGATGGCTTCGGGTTGTCGATCAAAAGCATAGACCTCGAACCCTTCGCTCAACAGATAGGCACTATCGCGGCCAGTGCCGCAGGCGCAATCGACGGCGAGACATTGGCTCGCGTCAGCATCAAAGCACTCGACCGCCTGCAGTAAGATGTCGCGCGTCTCGGGCCTTGCCTTCGCGTAGTAGCGCGACCAAGCCTGATCCTGCTCGACGCTACGCTCGCTCCACGAGGGATTGTTTTCCTCGGCCTTCATCTCACTTGACCTCGGTCTTATCGGCTCGAGAAATATCAATGGCGAAGCGTAGGGCGACAACGAACAAGGTCCCCGCGAGCATTTTCTTGGCCACTTCGGCAACGCCTGGAATGTGTACTAGCTGCACACCGACGAACGCGCCGATAGCCGCTCCGATTGCAAAACTCGCCGTGCGACGCAGATTGAGATCACCTGCCCGGTAATACAATGCAAGCGACCTCGTCGACGTCACAGTTCCCATGGCCATCGAACACGCTCGAGCGCCCAAGTGCCCGAGGCTTGGAATCGCGAATAGGAGTGCGGGAACGGCCACCAGCCCCCCGCCGATCCCGAGCAGCGGCGATATGAATCCGCCCGCCAAACCGATCAAGCCCGCTGCTATGAAATCGCGCGGCCCAAGGCCGGCTTTCGCCATGTAACCGCGGTCCGCAGCCAGCGCCTCCGGCACCCAGCCCAGAATACGCAGCCCGACGACTATTAGCAGTATACAGAAGACCACTTTGAGTTTGCGTGCATCGACGCGGCGCGCGACGCGAAAGCCCGCTTGCGCACCGAATAGGCAACCACCGACGAGCGCTAGGACCACCCTCCAATCGAGTTGATTGTCGGCTCGCATGGCCTCAGCAATCGTCGCGGAAATGGTCGTTGCCGCCACCAATGAAAGCGAGGTGACGACCGCGTCCTTGAGCTTGAACTTGTAGACATAGTGCAAGCAAGGTACGGCGAATAGACCGCCACCAATACCACACATCGCCCCCCACATCGCGATCGCAAACCCCACCATTCCGATTCCCAAGCCGTTGGCAGCGGGTGTCTCTCCCGCGAAGGATTCGGTCTCGTCGGTCGTCATGGAACTCATGTAGTCCCGGTCTAAACCATTCACCTCGCCAAACAAGTTCCAGCAGACGAATATCCGCTCAAGTTCCGGATTCGCTCCGATCTTCTTGGGACAGTTGTTCGAAGAGCTCGGTCGTCGAGTGATCCTTTGGATCGCCGCAGATCGCGATCTCGATGCCCAACTCACGATCCACTGGACCCTCCGGAACAGTTTCTCGCGTGTAGTCTGGCCCCTTGGCATGAACATCTGGACGCAACGCGCGCAAACTAATCTCCAGGGTCGCTTCGTCGAAAGCGAAGACACGATCCACGCAGCGCAAACCGCACAGGAGTTCCGCTCGCTCGTTCTCGGGCATCAGCGGCCGACCTTCGCCTTTTAGCCCGCGCACGGAGGCATCGGTGTTGATGGCCACGACCAGGAAGTCTCCGCGCGATGCAGCATCCTTTAAGTAGCGTAGATGTCCCACATGCAAGAGATCGAAGCAAC